>CAZESO010000196.1:0-4661 GCA_964515325.1 uncultured Roseburia sp.
AACAATTTTACAAAAGTATGCAAAATGTATATATTCTATTTTGAAATTTACAATTCTTTCAAGTCCCGGCTGGTATATATCTATAATTTTACCATTATTTATGTGTTTTCTAAGTAACATACAAAAATTAGGTGCAGTAAGGGGGCTTGTCTTATTTGTATCAGTAAGATACATAAGTGGAAGAGAAGCACCTGCTGATATTAATAGCTTGTATTGTTCCTTTACAAATTTAATTTTAAGCTGTAATTAATCTTTTTCTGGCTGTGCTATTTTGAATAATCGACCGCCTATTAATTTATTTCTTAATTCGCTTACCAAAGAAGCGACTGTAATTCCATCGAATGCCATAATGTTCCTCCGTATATAAATTATAAACATTAGATGCCTGACGGATTGTTCCGTGTTCCAAATCCCCTAGCATACCTCTCTAGTATATCAATTATTTGAAAAAATACAAATATTTTTCTTTTATTTTTGCCTGTACTGTGTTATGATAAAGTCTGTATGTTTATACAAATCTTCAGATAAGAAAGGATGTAGATAATGAATAACAAACTTATTGATCTTGTTAATATTTCTAAGTCATACGACAATGAACTTATATTGGATGACTTAAATCTTTATATTCGAGAGAATGAATTTTTAACGTTATTGGGTCCTAGTGGTTGTGGTAAGACTACAACTTTACGATTGATAGGTGGTTTTGAAAGTCCGGATCAGGGTAAGGTGATATTCGATGGTCAGGATATTACAAAGTTACCACCAAATAAAAGAACATTAAATACGGTATTTCAGAAATATGCATTATTTACACATATGACAATAGCTGAAAATATAGCATTTGGTTTGAAAATAAAAAAGAAAAGCAAAGCATACATAGATGACAAGATTAAGTATGCGTTAAAGCTTGTTAATCTTGACGGATATGAGAATAGAATGGCAGATCAATTAAGCGGAGGCCAACAGCAGAGAATTGCAATAGCCAGAGCTATTGTTAATGAGCCGAAGGTTCTTTTGTTGGACGAGCCTTTAGGTGCTTTGGATTTAAAATTAAGACAAGATATGCAATACGAGCTTATTAGACTTAAAAATGAGCTTGGTATTACATTTATATATGTTACACATGATCAGGAAGAGGCTCTTACAATGTCGGATACAATTGTTGTAATGAATCAGGGGTATATACAGCAGATAGGTACACCTGAAAATATTTATAATGAGCCTGAAAACGCTTTTGTAGCAGACTTTATTGGTGATAGTAACATCATAGATGGTATAATGATAGAGGATAAAGTGGTTGAGATACTTGGACAAAAATTTCAGTGTGTTGACGAAGGTTTTGGTAATAACACACCAGTTGACGTTGTTATCAGACCTGAGGATGTTGAACTTGTATCACCACAGGAAGGAATCATCGAAGGAGTTGTAACACATCTTATCTTCAAAGGTGTTCATTATGAAATGGAAGTTATGGCAAATGGATTTGAATGGCTTGTACAAAATACAAAGCTTGTACCGGTTGGAACAAAGGTTGGTATTAAGGTAGATCCGTTCAATATCCAGATTATGAACAAGCCTGCGTCAGAGGATGAAGAGGCGGTGATGCTGGATGAGTAAGAAAAGATTAAAGAATACATTAATTGCAGGACCGTATCTTGTATGGATTATTGGTTTCATTGTGATTCCACTTATGTTTGTAGTGTATTATGGACTTACAGATGGTGATGGTAAGTTCACTTTAGATAATGTTAAGGCTATTACAGAGCCTATATATTATGAAGCATTGTTTTTATCACTTGATTTAGCAGTATTATGTACAATAGTATGTTTTTTACTGGCATTTCCGTTGGCGCTTATACTTCGAAATATGAACATAAGCAAAAAAGGATTTATAGTATTTATATTTATCCTTCCAATGTGGATGAATTTCCTGCTTAGAACATATGCATGGCAGGCAATATTGGATATAAATGGTGTTTTAGATACATTTTTAGGTTTTTTTGGAATTAAAGGTATTAATATTATTAATACACCGGCAGCAATAGTTCTTGGTATGGTGTATGATTATCTTCCATTTATGGTATTGCCGATTTATAATACTATGGTGAAAATTGATGATAATGTTGTAAATGCAGCGAGAGATTTGGGCGCAAGTTATATGCAAACACTTCGTAAGGTTATTCTTCCGCTTAGTATGCCGGGTGTTGTAAGCGGTGTCATTATGGTGTTTGTACCATCGTTGACAACATTTGCCATTTCAGATATTCTTGGTGGTGGAAAAATGTTACTTATAGGAAATATTATTGAGAGTAAGGTAAAGAGAGCAGGAAATATGAATTTAGGTGCCGGACTTTCTCTTATACTTATGGCTTTCATTGTTATAAATATGCTGTTTTCAGCAAGATTTAGCAAGGGAGAAGACAAGAGTAATCTCATTTAATTGTTGACGAAAGGAACTGTTGAGTATAATGGCAAAATATTTAAAAAGAATATATATTGGCCTTATTATTTTATTTTTATATCTTCCAATAGGAGTGTTGATTGTTTCATCTTTCAATAACACAAAAGTCCTTGGAAAATGGGGTGGTTTCACACTTGATTGGTATAAGAATCTATTTGAAAATGAGGCAATACTTAATTCATTAAAGAATACTCTTTTGATTGCTGTTTTAGCAGCAACTATTGCAACAATTTTAGGTGTTATTGGTTGCGTTGCCATAAGCAAAATGAAAAGAGGTACAAAGAGTGTGATTAATAGTGTAACTAATATTCCTATGCTTAATGCGGAGATTGTTACAGGCCTTGCATTTATGCTTTTATTCCTTGGAATAGGCATGAAACTCACATTTAACACATTATTAATTGCACATATTACATTTTGTATTCCTTATGTAGTACTTAGTGTTATGCCTAAAATTGAACAAAGTGACAGATATATGTACGAGGCGGCAAGAGATTTGGGAGCCACACCTATTCAGGCTTTCTTTCAGATTACATTACCTGAAATTATGCCGGGTGTGTTATCTGGTTTTGTAATGTCGTTTACAATGTCAATTGATGACTTTGTAATTACATATTTTACAAGAGGATCAGGAATTGACACATTATCCACTAAGATATATACAGAAGTTAAAAAGGGTATTAAGCCTGAGATGTATGCGTTATCAACTCTTTTGTTTGTTACAGTGTTTATTTTAATGATTCTTGTAAATAAATCACCGGCTGATAAAAGAGAAAAGAAGCCTGTTAGTAAGAAGAAAAGAATATTTATGTATGCAGGTGCAGGTGCTATGGCTGTGGCGATAATAGTTGCCATATGCTTTGGTATGAAAGGTAGTAAAGCTACTGAAAATAAAGAATTACATGTATATAATTGGGGTGAATATATTGACCCGGAAGTTATAAAGATGTTTGAAAAAGAAACTGGCTATAAAGTATACTATGAAGAATTTGAAACTAACGAAGATATGTATACAATAGTTGAGCGAGGTGCAAGAACATATGATGTGATTTGTCCTTCGGATTATATGATAGCAAAGATGATAGAGAATAATCTTCTTGCAGAAATTGATTACTCCAATGTACCTAATTTATCATATATTGGTGAAGAATACATAGAACTTTCAAAAGGCTTTGATCCTGAAAATAAGTATTCTGTACCATATTGCTACGGAACTGTTGGTATTATGTATAATACAAAAATGGTCAATGAAGAAGTGAGTAGTTGGGATATACTTTTTGATGAAAAATATTCTGGTGAAATTCTTATGCAGGCAAGCGTAAGAGATGCATATTGTGTTGCGTTATCTGAACTTGGCTACAGTATTAATACACTTAATGAAGATGAACTTAAAGAAGCTACAGAACTTCTTATTAAGCAAAAACCATTGGTTCAGGCGTATGTTGTTGACCAGGTAAGAGATAAAATGATTGATAACAGGGCTGCCATTGGTGTTATATATTCCGGTGAGGCTGAGTATATGAAAGAAGAAAATCCGGATCTTGAATATGTTGTTCCAGAGGAAGGAACAAATTTCTGGGTTGATTCATGGGTTATTCCTTCAAATGCTGAAAATAAAGAAGCGGCAGAAGCGTGGATTAATTTCATGTGTGAACCGGAGATTGCCTTGTTAAATTTTGAATATATTTTGTATGCATCACCAAATACAGGTGTTAAGGAACTTATAGAGGATGAGAATTTATTAAACAGTCAGGCATTATATCCTGATGATGAAATTCTTGAACGCTGTGAGGTATATGAATATCTGGGCGAAGATGGCGATGCTATGTATGATAAGTATTGGACACAGGTAGGTGCAGCCAGCAGTGAGGTTGAAGAAGAAGGAGAAACAGAGGAAGATGGAAATAGCCTGTTTGTGATTTTTAATATTACCGGTATTGTATTGGTTGTATCATTATTGCTTGTATGGAATATAATCTCATATGTTAAAGAACGAAAGAGAAAATAGAAGGTTGATTTTTATAAGAAAATAGAATATAATCGCTTAGAAATGGAAGAAAAGATATGATTAAAAGTATGACAGGTTTCGGAAGAGCAGAAGTATCTTTTGAACAGAAGAAATTTACAGTAGAAGTTAAATCAGTTAATCACAGATATCTTGATATGAATATCAGAATACCTAAGAGATTTAACATTTATG
>CAZESO010000197.1:0-4624 GCA_964515325.1 uncultured Roseburia sp.
TAAGGTCGAGAACTTCACCAACCATCTCAGGGTCAAGAGCACTTGTTGGCTCATCGAAAAGAATAACATCAGGATTCATTGCCAAAGCTCTTACAATGGCAACACGCTGTTTCTGACCACCTGATAAGGTTGAAGGATAAACATCAGCTTTGTCTTTAAGACCTATTCTGTCAAGAAGAGCGAGAGCTTCTTCATAACATTTTTTCTTGATATCCTTCTTTGTGGTTTCCGGTGGAACATTGCCTTCTTTTTTATCCTTTTTTAAATTTTTACACTGAATATGGTATGGTGCAAGCATAATATTTTCAACAACAGTTTTGTTATTGAAAAGGTTGAAATGTTGGAAAACCATTCCCATATGCTGTCTGTGAATATTAATGTCAACCTTCATATCAGCGATGTTATCACCTCTGAACATTATCTGTCCGTCAGTTGGATCTTCCATACAGTTTAAACAACGAAGAAATGTACTTTTACCGGAGCCGGAAGGTCCGATTACACATACGATATCACCTTTATTGATAGTTATATCAATGCCTTTTAATATTTCCTTGTCACCGAATTTTTTCTTAAGATTAATTACGTCTATCACTTTTTCTCAGGCTCCTTTCCATAATTTTTATTCCTATACTGATGAGCAACACAAGTACAATATAAATCATAGCCATTACAAGGTATGGAATCATGAATTCATATGAAGTACTACCAATGTTATTGAATGCCACATAAAGGTCTGTAGCGCCAACAAAGCTTACAACAGATGTTTCTTTGATAAGAGTAATGAACTCGTTACCCATTGTTGGTAAAATGTTCTTAACTGCCTGAGGAATAACAATCTTAATCATTGTAGTTCCGAAACTTAAACCAACTGCACGACCGGCTTCAAGCTGACCTGAATCAACTGATAATATACCGGCACGCATTATTTCTGAAATGTAAGCGCCACTGTTAAGACCAAATATAAGTATTGAAACATCAACACCTGTCATGTTTATGCCCAAAAGTGGAAGTATTACATAATAGGATACCAAAAGCTGTACAACCATTGGTGTTCCTCTGAAAAGTGCAACATAGAAGCTACAAATTCCATTTAATACACGAGGAAGTATATTGTATTTTGGAATAACATAAACTGTTGCAATAACTGTACCAATTAATATACCTATCACTAAACCTAAAATAGCAATGGTTAATGTGTTCTTTAAACCTTGGATAACTGTTTTATATCCTTCGTGTTCTAAAAAGTATTCCTTGAAAGTATCTATCTTTTGTGAAAAACTTGTTGTATCTTTGGCTAACGCCTCAGTAATACAAACAGCCGGAGCTGAGTCGAGAATAACATAATCAAGACCACCATTTATCAAATCTTGTACAGCTAAAGAACCATTCTTATATCCGACAGCACTAGTATTAAATCCTGCAAATTCCCATTCTGCATCGCCCTCTACATATAATTTACCGGTTGTACCATTCTGCACACCAATCTTTGTAGAGCTTGTCTTTTTATTTAAGATTTCTTCTACATCAGTAGCTGTTTTACAATCATCAAATTCTGTGCTATTACTTGGAACAATAATTTTCTGGGATGCGCTATAATATGAGTCAGAAAAATCAACATGTTCCTTTCTGTCTTCCTTAACAGTAAGTCCTGCCATGGCGATGTCACATTTATGTTGTCCAACTGATAAACATACAGCGTCAAAGTCCATATTACTGATAACAAGCTCGACACCTAAGTATTCAGCTAAAGCAGCTGCAATTTCCATATCAATTCCGTAATAATAATCACCCTTCTTATATTCGAATGGCTCGAACGAAGCATTAGTTGCAACTACAAGCTGGTCTTTTGATTCGTCATATTCAGCCGATTGTACGGCAACAGGTTCACCGTCACCGAAGTAATTGTTACAAATGTCAGCAAAAGTACCATCTTCTTTAATTTGTGCAATAAATGTGTTAACCTGTTCCAAAAGCTCCGGTTGATTCTTGTCAACACCAAAAGCATATTCTTCGCTGGTAAGATCGATTTCAATAACCTTAGCAGCGCTATCGGAGTCGCTATTGCTATCACCACATGCGACAAAAACGCTCATTGCAGTAATTAGAACCATAGCCAATGCTATTAGTTTTTTCATATCAAAAATTCCTTTCGTAAATAAATTTCCCTAATTCTAATTTATACCTATAATAACCCTAAAAATATATCATGAAATGGGGATAAAAGCAAATGAAAGGCGAAAACATAAACCAAAGGATAAGAAGTTTGTTGATGTACGGATAAGATGAGAGGATTTTGGAGAAGTTTTATGTGGTGTAAAATGCATATTGTGAGAAAATATAATTTGTTGTTGACAGTGGGAACGGAATATGGTATACTTCATTTGACTAAAGCGTATTAAGAGTGAGTAAGGGCGAATCTACGGAAACGTAGTGGCGCAAAACTAGAAGTCTACGGCAGATAAGTAACATAGGGGGTAGAGTTATAATGCTATGATAGTTCGGTTGCAGTGAGATGATGGTTTCATTGTAACCTTTTTTATATAATAGGAAATTGCGCCGGAGCAACTAAAGTAGTGATAATCAAAAAGATTTTAGGAACTTAATTAGGATAGAGATAAAATATAAAGGTGTGAGAGAAAAATGAAAAATAAAAATAAAAAGAAATCAATAATAAAACTATTACTTATTATATTTGTGGTATTTAATGCAATATGGTTAATTAATTTTGTGTTTAGGTATGGCAGGTTTGCTATAAAAGTGGAATATAATAAGAATATTCATTCATTTCATGAAACAGATAAAGAAAAAAATGCTACCTATGGGGTAGTGATGCCATCATATCCATTTTTTACTTCAAATATATATTTGAATTCTGAATATGAAGATGAAGGATATGATTTATATATTAATCCAAACTTAATATGTGGGTATGAAATAGGCTTTATTCATACCAATAAGGAGGGAGAGTTAGTAGCTGAAATATGGTTTGATGAGAATATGCAACTTATAGATAAGTATGAATGCATTGGAACAGTTGATGAATATAAAGAACAAATCAAAGAATTGTGTGACTTGGCATATGATAAATGGGGGTTTTCGATACATGATAAAGAATAAGATAATTGTATTAATTATGCTGTTTGGGGTCGGTATATTGTTCACAAATGAAATGTATGTCCAGTACCTGTCCTATATTGACAGTAATTATTATTACGTTTCATTTTATCCACAGTACGGACAGGAAGAAGAAATGCTGAAGGATATTGAACAGGTTGCAAGTGAGCATAATCTTCAGGTGTTTTTTGTATATGATGAGAAAAAAAGCAGTAGAAATCAGGAATTTAACATATATGCCAGCGATAGTGTAAGAGAATATCTTGAACAGGAAGAGCAACTATTTGAGAATAAACAGGGTAGCTTGTTTAGTGGTAGTGTTACTGTAAAATATGCTCAATATTATGAATTAGATGCAGAGACAATTCACAAATATCCGGAAGGATTTCGATTAATTGGCGAATACGATGACATGTATCGTTTTAAGCAGCTGTTGATAGATGAATATGCAGGAGGTTTTCCGCATTTTGAGGGATATAATTCACTGGAGGATATCCAGGGGATGGTTAGTATGATATGGGCAATTGTAGCCTTTGTTATACTGTTAGTCGAATATTATTTAATAACAGTGGAGAAAAAAGAGATTTTTGTAAGATTTACAATGGGCGAATCTCTTTTGAAAATATTAGTAAACTGTATATTGCGTGATAGCCTATTGATGGTCAGTGTAGCAACGGCATTAACGGTGTTTGATTATTTTGTTTGTGGCGGAGTATTTGAAATTAAGACGATAATATTGACTGTCGGAGTAACTATTTTATTGATGATGGCATGCTATTTAAAAATAATGTGGTATGATGTTTCGGAAGTTTTTTCAAATAAAAAAATATCATCAGAGACTATTATGGCAAATTATGTTATTAAAGCTGTATTACTGGTGCTTGTTGTATGTATAGCTTCTACAAATGTAGTTGCCATAACACAGTGGTCACAGTATAAAAAACAAGAAGAGTTATTTAAATATCACAAAAATGATTATTATGTACAGTTTCACCATAGAGATGACTTGTGTGAAAACTGTGCTCTAATGGATGGAACAGAAGAGACTATGGAAATTTTCTATGATTGTGTATTAGAATATTTTCTATATGTTAGGAATGAAAAGTTAGATAAGGCTACAGTTACATATACATATGCTAATGCATATGATATGGGTATAAGTAATGCTGATAAAAATACAGAGATGGTTTATATAAGCTGTAATGGCGAAGAGTATTTAAAGGAAAAATTAACGGAAGTTACAGAATATAAAGATAATACACTATATGTTCTAGCACCTGAAGATGCACAATGTACTAAGGAAGAAAAAGAGATGCTGTTTGATTGGTTCTCAAATGATGTTGGAATGAATCCTGATCAATATGAAAAGGTTTTTATAGAGTATAAAGAGGATGTTGAGATGACGGTGTTAGCTGGTGAAAGCGAAACCGGCAGTACAATACAATCAAACCCCATAATATTATTTGAAACAATAAGGGATAAAGAAGTGCCAGAAATAAGGGAAATGGGC
>CAZESO010000198.1:0-4614 GCA_964515325.1 uncultured Roseburia sp.
AATGTTTCAAAGAATCTTCTGAGTCTGCCATATGTACCGCTTGTTGTCTGACTGATAAGACCGCTGGAAGCGATTTCACCATTAACATATACAATAGGACCGGCACTGCTTAATGTACCTGTTCTTGTACCAGAGATAGTGAATGCGATATGTATCCATTCTGATAATGGTAATGCCTTTGCAGGATCAGCAGCAATATCTCCTTCCGCAAAAACAACACCACGCATATTTCTTGTTAAGAAAATGTTTGGTCTGCCTGGTTCTGAACCAAAGTCAATGATTCTCTCCCAAATATTTCTTCCTCTTTCAAGGTTAATCCAAGCGGCAACTGTTATACCGCCATCGTCATTTACATCTGCTAAAAGATTTTCAGGAAGCTTCATATAACATGTGCCATGAGCACCACCTTCAAGGTGTAAAGCCATACGGCCATCAACTTCTTTGATAGAAGGTGAAACGCTGCCCATACAAACAGCATCCATACCGTTATTAGAACTGTCCTTGCCAATGTTTGAAGCATCATTAAATTTGTAATGAGCTATCAAAGCTTCGTTTCTCACATTGTTTACCATTTCTGACATAGTTAATCTCCTTTAGTAATTTTTGTTATAATAAGTCAAAAATATTATACTAGAATAAAAATAAATATTCAATGATGTGTTCTGCTAAAAATTGATATTTTCTGCTAAAAATCCATAAGAGTTATTCTGTAGTTCTGATTCTTAATACTGTTACGGAGTATTTTGGTACGGTATAATTAAATTGATTGGTGATACCGGATATTTCCGAACTTTCCAAAATAACATCTTCTGTTTGACCTAAAATGTTATCATTATATAAACTGTCACCGGCTACTACATCCACAGTAGCAGTATCATTGATTGTATCACAACCTTTAAGGTCTATGGCAAAAGTTTTTTGATAACCTGTAACATTTACCAATTTAATGATTATATCACCTGTTGAGTCGGTGCTGACAACATGATAGCTTTCGGCATTAGATGTATCAGGAATATCATAATCAATATATAATTCGTCATCTATATAACATTTTACATTATATTCAGATACAACAACCTTTAGTTTGTATGTTTTTCCTGTTTCTATTTTACAATCTTTGATAGTTCCTGCAAGTTGTCCTGATTTTGAACCATCATTTACAGATTGTAAACATGATACAGTATTTCCCCAACCCCCTATATTCCAAAAATAATTATTTTGGTCATCGTTTACAGAAAAGGAAATTAGAAATCCTTCTTCGCCAGCAGTTTTTTTAGCGTCAACTGTAAATGTGTAATTTGACCAGCTAGTGTCACCGAAATAAGCAGTTGAGCCGGTAGTTTCATATTTGCTAACATTTGTTGTCAAGTTAGATTGTACAAGTGTATCATTTGTTACAGACCATTTGCCATCGGAAACGCTTTTCCAATTATCTTTAAATGAATCAGTTGAAAAATCATCTTCTGCGATAATTTCATTTGTTTTGTTATCTGTAACCTTTACATTGTCAAATATAGCAGTAGTATTCCATGTTCCTAAACCGACTTTTCCACCAAAAGGCTCATCGTCAATGTCAGCACCGATTAATTCACTGCTTAAAAGAGAGGTGCCGGCGTTGGTTGAAAATATTTTTTGTACATAATAATTAATAGAACCGGTACAAGTATGATTGTTAAACCATATAAGATCCGGAGCCCAATGCATTGCTGTGAGATTGCCGAATAATGGAGCATAAGCTGCCATGCGGACGATATCACCATTTCGTTCAAGTCCGGTCATATAAGCAGCCTCGGCAAGTGCTGCACTTAATTGATTGGATTTGGCGGCGTATTCGCCTAAAAATACCTGAATTCCACCACCATAAGTGGATTCTGTCATTGAGTCGGTATCTCTGCTGTAATTTTCTTCATCATAGTAATTAGTATGTTCAAGGAACCAGTTAGGGTCATTGTAGTAATGCTGATCTATTGCGCCAGCAAAATCGTTGATTGTTTTATCAGGATTATTAGTGAGCCATTCAGCAGCTTCTTCATAAGCATACATATATGTATCACCACTGTCTCCATCATCAGGACCGGAAGAAAACATTAATTCTACACCTTCATATAATTCGGGATTTTCTTTTTTTGCATTATCAAAAGCTTCGACAAAAGCTTCATAACAGGCGAAGAAATTATCGCCCCATTGTTCATTTCCTATTCCTATATATGGTAATTCAAAGGGTTCTTCATGTCCCATAGCTATACGTATAGCACCATATTTTGTGTTTGCATCACCTTTGCAGAACTCTACTAAATCAAGAGCATCCTGAATGTATTGTTGGAATTCGTCTGAATCAATAGAAGGACCCGAACCATTTCCTCCAATCATACAACACCTGCCGCAATTTAATACAGGAACGCCTATTGCACCAATATCCTCAGCTAATAAGAAATATTCATAAAAGCCTAAACCATAAGTCATATAGGATGGATAATTATCTGTAGTTGTATTTTCATTAGTCCACAAGTTTTGTCCCATTTTACGAGCAGCAACATCTCCGTAAGTACCGTTAAACAATAGTGGTTCTCCATCTGGTCCTATACCGATGGAATCCTTCCAGTCATAAGCATTGGCTAAATTTACACCTTCAATTACACAACCACCTGGGAATCTAAGGAAGGTTGGTTCTAATGCTTCAAGCATTTCGGCTAAATCTTTTCTTAAACCATTAGAACGACCTTTGTAGGTGTCTTCAGGAAAAAGTGAAACCATATCAATTGCTGCCTTACCTGTATCAATGGTTACCTGTAAGCTTATATTGTTGTATGAAGATACATTTGAAGTAAGAGTTAATTCGTATTTTTTCCATTCAGAAGTTATATCTGTAATAGTACCTTCGGCAGCGATATTGCCATCATTCATTAAGGCAACATGAATTGGTCCGGTGTAGCCATCTAAACCTTTTGCATAAATTGAAAAATTATAGGTGGCATTTTGTGTGATTGACATACCATCCAAAAAGCCTTTGTTTGATATTCCGGCAGGAGTGGAATCTGTATTCTCTAAAATCATATAATTTGGATTGTTTACATTTAGACAACCTATAGTGTCTGTAGTGGATACGGTTGCAGTGATGTTTCCTATATCGCTCCATGCGTGTTTTTCATCGCCAGCGGCAAGTTCAGTGAATTCAAAGGAGCGGTTTTGTACCATTTCAGCATACAAGCCACCATCGGCAGCAAAATTGATATCTTCAAAGAAAATGCCATAAAGCATATCGCTGATGTCATGAACTTTAATTGATGAATCAATGTTTAAGGTATAATTGGCATTTGATATGTCATATGAGGAAATTTCACCTGCATTTCCAAATATAAGAGGGACATTATTTGTTGAATCAACTGTCGAGTCATCGGTTGTTGTGTTGGTGTTTGCCTTTTTGGTTGGGTATTCAATAGTAGCAGTTGTTTCGGTTTCGGCTTCTTTTTTGGAATTACTGCATCCAGTTGTTGCAAGAAGAGAAGCGCATAAAATTAATGATAAAAGTTTAATTTTTTTCTTTTTCATAAAAACCTCCATATAAGTATTGAAAGACTTGATTTATTCTGTTATTATTAAAATAACTAAAATAATCAAAAAATAACAATATAGTTGTTGTGAAAGGGTATTTAAAAGTAACAAGCGTATTATAAACATATGATTTGATAAAAGTCTATGATTAAAATTGTTGTAAATTTGATTTTTTTTGCTAAAGAACATACAAAGGAGGAATTGTATGATTAAGGTTAATGATATTGGGTATCAGTTTGTTAATTTGGGTGGTATAGATATTAATCGTTCAAAAGGAACGGATGACTATTTGTTTTTATATTTTCGTTGTCCTGTTGAGGTATGGTTGGATGGAGAGTATAGGTTGGTGGATGCAGATACTTTTTTTCTATATAAAGAGGGTGATATGCAAAGGTATAGAAAAACGGATGGTCATTATATTAATGATTGGATTCATTTGAAAATAGAGCCTTATGATGATTTTTTTGAAGAATTAGGAATACCATTTAATACACCAATAAAATTATCAGACAGCAAACCTGTAACAGATTTGATTATGGATTTATTTATGGAGTATTTTAATGTTGGAGAGTTGCATGAAAAAATAATGGAACAGAAGGCAAGTACATTGTTTCATAAGATAAGTGATTTGTATAACTTTTCGCAAAAAAATGGTACAAAAATGACTAAATATTTGCAGGAACTTATCGAAATCAGAAAAAATATACAAAGTCATGAATATTGTCCTAAGGATGCTAAAGAAATAGCTGAAAAGTTGAATATAAGTACATCTTATTTGCAACATTTATATAAATCTTTTTTTGGAATTGCGCTTAATCAGGATATAATAAAGGCGAGAATAGAGTACGCAGCGCATTTGTTAAATGGAACAGGATGTTCAATTACGGAAGTAGCCAGACTTTCAGGGTATGATAATCTTGAACATTTTTCAAGACAGTTTAAGAAAATTAAAGGTTGTGCACCTAGTAAATACAAAAAGTAAATAAGTCAAAATGCTAATTCTAAAAAGGAAATGTATGACATATATTGTAGCAATATAATAGATTTTTCAGGGGAGGAAAA
>CAZESO010000199.1:0-4589 GCA_964515325.1 uncultured Roseburia sp.
TGATAACCATTTCTGCACCCTTACCTTCAGCCGAAGCTAAAACCTTGTTGCTTTTTCTTGATGCAAGTTCTTTATCCTCAAGTGTTATGTAACCACCACAGCACTCGTTTCTGAAAGGATAAACAACTGGTGTTCCACCGATTGCTTTGATAAACTCTTCGATGATTGTTGGGTTTTCTGCATTGTCAAACATCATTTCACTACTTGGTCTTAAAAGAAGACAACCATAATATGCTGCAATTTTTTTACCTGTAAGTGGATTAACAACCTTTTCTTTAATCTTGTCAAAACCAACAATATCTCTTAACATCTCGAGATAATGAATAACATTGGTTTCACCTTTGTATTCTTCATCTAACTGTAAATAATTGTTTGCTCTTAAACAAATATCTTCGTCTGTCTTCATGTCATTGTTTACTCTCTTGAGTACATGATGGCAGGCAGAACATACTGTTATAAGATCCTGACCTTTTTCCTTTGCACTATTTAAAGTACGAACAGAAGACAATTTAGTTGCAATCTCGTCCTTAGCCTGTGGATAAACACCACCGCAGCACTGCCATTCTTCGATTTCTTCCAAAGTAATGCCAAGAGCCTCTGCCGACTTTCTTGCATATAAATCTAAGTCTTTAGCCTTTGTCTTTAAAGTACAACCTGGATAATAGCTGTAAGTCATTGTTCTCCTCCATTCTTAAATTAATTGTGTTTTTATTCGAGCCTGTAAGGCTCCGCCTAAGCGGACACCTTACTATTTCTGCTCTGCCATTTCTTCTGGCTTAAATACTTCATCAAATTTCTCTTCTGTAAGGAATCCAAGCTTTACACAAGCTTCTTTCAATGAAATATCTTCCTTGTATGCTAACTTAGCTGTCTTTGCAGCATTTTCATATCCAATGTATGGGTTAAGAGCTGTAACAAGCATAAGTGAATTATAAAGATTGTGTTTCATCTTGTCCCTGTTTGCTGTGATACCAACAACACAGTTATCATGGAATGAAACAAGTCCGTCTGCCAACAATCTTACTGACTGTAAGAAATTATATATACATACAGGCATAAATACATTAAGTTCGAAATTACCCTGTGATGCTGCCATACCAACTGCCACATCATTTGCCATAACCTGTACAGCTACCATTGTCATAGACTCACACTGTGTTGGATTAACCTTACCTGGCATAATTGAGCTTCCTGGTTCATTCTCAGGAATCTTAATTTCACCAAGACCACATCTTGGACCTGAAGCCAACCAACGAACATCATTAGCAATCTTCATCATATTAGCTGCAAGAGCCTTTAATGCTCCATGAGCAAATACTAATTCATCCTTAGCTGTTAATGCATGGAACTTATTAGCTGCACTTGTAAATTCCTTACCTGTAAGTTCAGAAACAACCTTTGCAACCTCTTCACCAAAGCCCTTAGGTGCATTGATACCTGTACCAACTGCTGTACCACCTAAAGCTAATTCCTTAAGACCTGGTAATGCAAGCTTTAACATTTCCTTTGTCTTTTCTATCATATTTGTCCAACCGCTGATTTCCTGAGAAAACTTAATTGGAGTAGCATCCTGTAAATGTGTTCTACCACTCTTAACAACATCCTCATTTTCGCTCTCAAGTCTCTTAAGAGTTGCAATCATTTGATCCATAGCCGGGAAGAGTTTATCTTCAATAGCTATAACAGCTGCAATATGCATTGCTGTTGGGAATGTGTCATTTGAGCTCTGTGACATGTTAATGTGATCATTTGGATGAAGAAGTTTTTCTCCTACAATCTCATTACCACGATTAGCAATAACTTCATTAGCATTCATGTTTGACTGAGTACCAGAACCAGTCTGCCATACAACAAGTGGGAAATGATCATAAAGCTGTCCCGAAATAACTTCATCACACGCCTTACAGATAGTATCTTTCTTCTTTTCATCCATCTTGCCCATATTAAAGTTAGCAATAGCTGCTGCTTTCTTTAAAATACCAAATGCATGTGTGATTTCTCTTGGCATTAATTCGCCACCAATTTTGAAATTCTGGAAACTTCTCTGTGTCTGAGCTGCCCAATATCTGTCAGCAGGCACCTGCATTTCACCCATTGTGTCTTTTTCAATACGGTATTCCATATTAGTAACTTCCTTTCTAAATTATATCTGAATCTGTGAAATAATATCTTTTAATGCTTCCGCACTCTTAACCAACTTTGCATGTTCTTCATCTGTAAGTGGCATTTCAAGTCTGCCTTTAACACCATTTGGTCCGATAAGTGTCAATACACTAAGAGCTACATCATCAATTCCATACTCGCCATGTAAACATGTTGATACACAAGCAACCGAATCATATGCTGCAAGTAACATATCACATAAACGACATACCGCTGTTGCTACTGCATAGAATGTAGCACCCTTATTTGAAATAATCTGTCCACCTGATGTACGAACATGTTTTTCAACTTCATCATAATCAAGCTTTTCAACCTGCATGCCTTCAGGAAGCATATCATAGATTTCATCAATCTTAATACCTGATATCTTAGCCTGTGACCATGGTACAAACTGTGTATCACCATGTTCACCAAATACATTTGCATGACAGCTCTGCTGAGCAATATCGAAATGGTCTGAAATAGTAGAACGAAGTCTTGCTGTATCAAGAATTGTTCCCGAACCTATAATCTGCTTTTCAGGAATTCCTGAAATCTTTGTAAATACATATGTTAATACATCAACCGGATTAGCCACCATAATATAAAGTGAATCTGGTGCATATTTAGCTATCTCAGGAGCATAGCTCTTTAAAATATTAACATTTGTCTGTGTAAGGTCAATTCTTGACTGACCAGGTTTTCTACCAACACCAGCTGTAATAATAACGATGTCAGAACCTGCTGCATCTGCATATTCGCCGCCTCTAATTATAATAGGATCTCTGAAAGCTGTACCCTGAAGAATATCAAGTACTTCACCTTCTACTTTTTGTTTGTTAACATCAATAATTACAATTTCTGATACTTTTGAGCTGCTTGCTAAATTGTATGCGATTGTTGCACCAACATTACCAGCTCCAATTACTGTAATCTTTGCACCCATGGTGTCACTCTCCTTAATTCTACTTAATTAATGGCATTGTTATTATGATTTTTCGACAAAATCATCCAAAATACCACTATCTTTTTTATTATACTTTCTTATGCCTATTATGTCAAGGAAATAAACGCAAAAAAAGATGCATCCAACACGCACCTTTTTACCTAAAATACTGATTTTGCAGGGCTTTGATATTTTTTTGACAATCTAAAATTTTCACAAAAAATATGTGTTATTTTCATCTAACCTTAGTTAGTCTTTTCTATACATCTTTTGCCTCTTTCCTTACCTTAGATTTTTCTTAACCAATACCATAATAATGATAAAAATTGCAGACATAAATAATGTATGCACCCAATTCATTATCAATGGTTTTTTATCATTATTAACATCATTTTTATCCTCATCGCCTTCTTCCGTCTGTTGCTTTGGAACAGGCAATAACGCCGCAAATGCGAATATAAATATCCATACAAAGCTTTTTTTCACGTTATATTCGTCCGGCAAAAAGCTTGCATCAAAGCTGACAGGGATTTGTTCCGGCAACGCTCTCCACATTAATATCCCCCACACTATTACAGTCAATACAAATACTATCCTTAAAATTCTAGCAACTAACAATTTATTTGTCACAATTCTTCTCCTTAACCTTTTTTACTGAATAACCTCGCCAAACAAAAGCTGCTCATATGTTCCATTAAGCGAGTTCTCTTCCACTCCTTCAAGAACATAAACCTTGCTATCATCCAGCTTATAGGCCTTCTCATTAACTTCATCCACAATCAATTGCGTACCTTCTTCCGCCCCCTTCAAAGACTCAACCTCAGCACCTTCAGCATACATAGGCTCTTCACATATAATATAGCAGCCTTCTCCTGCAATATATAATCCGCCATATGTACCAAGTTCCATAATTTTGCTATCATTATATTCTTTATCAACATAGTGAAATTCAATTGTTTCATCAATATTAACATAGTAAATCTTTTCACCATCTAATGACATTTTTCCTTCAAAAACAGCCATTGCAATACTCTTTGTATCTGCATTCTTTTTTATTTCAGCCATCATCAGTTCTGCGTCCGTTGTCAAATAAAGAACCTTTGTATAATTCTTGTCTATATCTAAAATTTTTTCACAATCTTCTGCTATAACTTCAGCTTTATATTCATCACTTATAAAACAGCACGCACTATATTCATCATCCATCAAAACCCAAAGACTGTCAGCAAAGCTTTCAAATACCTTATAATGACCATATCCGTATCTGTTATCACTGCTTCCCATATAACAGATATTTTTATCCGACACTTTATATGTATCCTTGCCATCCGCAGTAATAAAGCTTCCTTCATCTGTTGTATACATAATCTCTGTTCCTATAGAATTAAGTCCCTGAACAGACAAAACATTTTCCTTAATTATCTCTTTCTCGCCCTTTTTGTTTATCAAATATAACTCAAACGGTTCAGAAGAATAAAATGCCTCATCAAGATAAAAGGTG
>CAZESO010000200.1:0-4573 GCA_964515325.1 uncultured Roseburia sp.
GTGAATGTTGATTATAATGATTTATTTGATTAAATACTAATTTTTTTATATGCTTTATTATTTATATAAATATTATTTTTTTTAAATTTATAAATCTTTTATTGATTTAGTAAATAAAAGTGATATAATACATTTTACCGAAACTTTTTTTCGGAATATTATATTATAGGTATACATTGTATACAAATGGAGGAATAATTATGAAATTAAGGAACATGGTTAAGAAATTCTCTTGTGGACTTCTTGCTACGACAATGGTTTTGTCTCTTGTTGCATGTGGCTCAAAAGAAAGCGACGATGATGATGAAAAAGAAGAGAAAAAAAGTAAAGCTACAGTTGAAAAATCTGTTGATGATTTGATGTCAGATATTACTGCTAACGCTTATGAAATATCTACAGAAGATATTGAAAAAGCTTTAGAAGATGATTGTCTTACATATGAAGAATTTGAAGGTTTGTTAAAAAAATTACCTTCATGTAAAGCAGAAGCTAACTTTGATTTCGATATTTCTGCGGAAACTGAATATGATGGAGATAAAGAAAGTGAA
This sequence comes from uncultured Roseburia sp., assembly GCA_964515325.1. Lineage (GTDB taxonomy): Bacteria > Bacillota > Clostridia > Lachnospirales > Lachnospiraceae > SVEL01. Next base: position 549 of record CAZESO010000200.1, read on the forward strand.
GAAATTGTAGTTGATTGTTCTTACTTAGTTGAATACGATAGCGAAAATATGGGAATTCATTATAATATTGAAATGAAAATGGAAACTTATGATGAAAAAGAAAACATGTCAATGGATTTGTGGATTGTAAATGAAGATGGAACATACTACTCTTATGAATTAACAAGTGATGATGATGTAGCATACAGAACAGAACTTGGTAACATTAAAGAATTATTTGGAGAAAACGGAATCTCTAAGGACGCTTTATTAGCTGCTATCGAAGAAATTGAAATTCCTGAAGAATATATGGACTTATATAATTCTATTGAGGATTTCAGTGAATCAAAGATGGCAGAAGAATTTAAAGAATATTTTTCTTTAGCAAAAGAGTATGTTGAATATTCTGGTAAAGAATATTACAACTTAGTAATGAATTTTGATGCTGCTGATATGCTTAATACTATTAAAGATAGTGATGAAGTAAAGGAATTACTTGAAGCATTAGAAATAGCAGAAATCGATGAATTATTAGAAATGGAAATAACAGAAGGATTAACAGTTCAAGATTTTATTGATATTACAAAGTTTGATATTAATTATTACATTGATCCAACAGAGTTATTTGTTACACATATAGAATGTGACTTCAAAGACTTCTTAGATAATACTTTTGGTGTTATTGAAAAATTCTACGAAACATATGCTGAATCAATGGATGAAGATATTTCTATTGATATAACATGTAACAGTGCTTCTATCTCATATGACTTTGATAATGATGCAGATGTAACAGTTAAATTCGATGGTGAATATGAAGATATTTCTATTAATGAAGATTACGATGATGATGATTTTTATGGTTCAGTAACTATAAATGGTAATACATTTGAATTATGCAATTATGATGATGAAGTTATTTCCAACATAACAATTCCTGATGGATTAACAGTTAATCCTGAATATAGCTCAAATACTTATGTTCTTTTAGAAGGTGATGACCTTGAATCTGTATATGTATATAATTATACTAACTACTGGGTTGAAGATTTAATGGAAGGCTTAGAATATGAAGCTGATTTAGAATTCTACACAAGAGATGAAGCTTCTGAAGTAGATTCAGTTGTTACAAATCAAGGAACTGTAAGAGTATTTGTTAATACATGGAGCTGTGATGATAATCCTGCAGAAGACTATTTTCAGACTATTATATATTTACTAGAAACTAAAGATGGTGATATAGTTTCTATTGAAGGATATATTGACGAAATTGAAGGCTTAGGCTATACAACAGAATCATTTATTCAGACAATGTTAAAATAATCTAAAATTTAAAACAAGCTGTCAAATTGACAGCTTGTTTTTTACACATTTATTCAATTACTAACTCAGCATTATTTATCTTCTCTTTTTCCGGAACGTTTTCTTTTTCATAATATTCATCTGTAACTATAAATGCAGAAATTGTTCCTTCATTAACATCGCCTTTAATACTTATTGTATTAATTTGTATTAACTTGTTCTTATTCTTATTAGAATTAAGAACACCACATTTTGGATATAATCCGTTATGAACATCTGTTTCACAGAGTATATTTTCATCTGATTCCCATCTCAAATATAAGTATTCCTCATCCGGTATATCATTTCCTGTTCTATAACGATATGTCCTCAGACCATCTTCACCTTCATCAATGAGATAAATTTGATTCCAATCCTTATCACTATCTTTTCTAACAGGATTACTAAACATTCTATCATCTGCTTTTACAATTTCACCATCCTTATATGTTACGGTTATTTGTACCTCTGCAGCTGCTTCTTTTATATAGTAATCAGATTTTCCCTCTGTTTTTTCATACAGAATAGCTCTGACTGTAGCAACCTCGTATTCATTACCATCAGCATCCTCACTATCCCATACTATTCTTCCACTTACAGACCCATATGAAAAATAATTTAAGGTACTTGCTGATTGCTCAATAGGACTTATATTTCCTGCATCTGTTTCCCATAAAACCATTAAATCATCTTTATCATCATATATGTAATGAAGATACAAAAATCCACTATCATCTATTCTGATTTCTACAGGCTCAATACTGTCTGCGGAGCACTTCTGCGCTCCGCCAAGAACAGCTAAATAAAGACTCATAGCCACAACTGCAACTATAACTGCAAATCCCCCATTATACATGAATTTATTAAATTTTTCTTTCATTTAATTACTCTTCCTCTGATCCATTATTTGAATTATCTTCTAATTCTTCTAAAATATTTTCATCTTCGTCTACTGAACTTCCTTCTGGATTTTCTCTTACTTTAGCTATACTTACAATTCTTATGTCTTTCTTCTTATCAATGTCCATAAGTTTAACACCTGAAGTTATTCTTCCAAGAGTTGATATTTCAGTAACTTCCAACTGAATAATAATTCCTTCATTAGTAATCATCATAATTTCCTGTCCATCTGTTACAGCCTTAACACCTACAACATATCCTGTCTTTTCGTTAATCTTATAACATTTAACACCCTTACCACCACGTTTCTGTATACTAAACTCATCTACTGATGTACGTTTACCCATACCTTTTTCTGAAACGATAAGGAGTTCTGAACCTTGTCTTTCAAGCTGCATTGCAATAACTTCATCGTCATCATCAAGATTGATACCTCTAACGCCAATTGAAGTTCTACCTGTTCTTCTAACATCATCTATAACAAATTTAATACATTTACCATGCTTTGTTACAAGGAATGCAATATCGTCTTCCTTAGCTGTCTTTACTTCAATAAGCTCATCATCTTCCCTTAATGTAATAGCCTGTAAACCTTTTCTTCTTACATTCTCATATTCATCAAGAGATGTCTTTTTGATAATACCATTCTTTGTAGCCATTACAATAAACTTACCAGGTGTATATTCTTTAATTGGTAACATTGCTGTTATCTTTTCGCCTGGCTCAAGCTGTAAAAGATTAATAATTGCTGTACCTCTTGCAGTTCTGCCTGCTTCAGGTATCTCGTAAGCTTTAAGTCTGTATGCACGACCTCTGTTTGTAATAAACATAATATAATGGTGAGTTGTAGTCATAAGCAAATCTTCAATGAAATCATCATTAATTGTCTGCATACCTTTAATACCCTTGCCACCTCTGTGCTGTGCCTTAAAGTTATCTACAGTCATTCTCTTTATGTAACCTAAATTTGTCATAGCAATTACAGTATTTTCATCAGCGATTAAATCTTCAATTGATACATCATCCAAATCAAATCCAATCTTTGTTCTTCTGTCATCACCAAACTTTTCAGCAATTATAAGAATTTCCTCTCTGATAACAGCTAAAAGCTTCTTCTCATCTGCAAGAATTCCCTTTAAGTAATCAATTGTTTCTTTTAATTCAGCATATTCTTTTTCAAGTTCTTCCCTAGCTAAACCTGTAAGAGTTCTAAGTCTCATATCAACGATTTCCTGAGCCTGAATATCAGAAAGACCAAACCTTTCCATCAAACCATTCTTAGCATCAAGCGTTGTTCTTGAACCTCTTACAATTTTGATAACCTCATCAATATTATCTAATGCAATAAGTAATCCCTCTAAAATATTCGCTCTTATTTCAGCCTTATTTAATTAGTATTTTTTTATTATTGTAACAACATCCTTCTGGTGAAGTAAATAGTTGTTAAGCATTTCGCATATGTTAAGAACCTTTGGCTCATTATTTACAAGTGCAAGCATAATTACACCAAAAGTATCCTGTAACTGTGTATGCTTATATAAATGATTTAAGATAATATTGGCATTAACATCTCGTCTAAGTTCGATAACAATACGCATACCATCCTTGTTAGACTCATCTCTTAAATCTGTAATACCATCAATTTTCTTATCCTTAACAAGCTCAGCAATCTTTTCAATAAGCTTAGCTTTATTAACCATGTATGGAAGCTCAGTAACGATAATTCTATTCTTGCCATTTTCCATTGTTTCAATGTTTGTAATGGCTCTAACTCTTATCTTACCCTTACCTGTTCTATATGCTTC
>CAZESO010000201.1:0-4566 GCA_964515325.1 uncultured Roseburia sp.
CATTTCCATTGTTTCCGGCGAACAATTTGCTCTGTCAGAAACTAATAATAACTTCAATCTGTCTTTTGCAACATTGCTTGAAGACTTCTTTTTAAATACATCAAAAATACTCATCGATTTAAATTCCTTTCAATAATACTAACTAATTCTTTTTAAATAATTTACCAATTTTTGAAAAGAATCCGCCACTTGATAAATCCAACATTGGAACTTCTTCACCGATAATTCGCTTACAGATATTCATATAAGCCTGTCCCGGAAGAGTATTGTTTCCAACTAATGGTTCACCATTATTTGTTGCAATAACAATGTTTTCATCATCTGGTACTGCACCAATTAAATCAATTGCAAGAATGTCTACAACATCTTCAATTGACATCATATCGCCCTTCTTTACCATATCCATTCTAAGTCTGTTTACGATAAGGTCGATTTTCTTCATTTCATTAGCTTCTAATAAACCGATAATTCTATCAGCATCGCGAATAGCTGATACTTCAGGTGTTGTTACAATTAACGCTCTGTCAGCACCTGCAATGGCATTCTTGAATCCCTGTTCAATACCGGCAGGACAGTCAAGAATTATGTAATCAAACTCAGCTTTAAGTTCTTCAACCAAAGCTTTCATTTGTTCTGGTGTTACAGAATTTTTATCCTTTGTCTGCGCTGATGGTAAAAGGAATAAAGTATCATATCTTTTATCTTTAATCATCGCCTGCTTTGCACGACAATTTCCTTCAATAACATCTACAAGATTGTACACAATTCTATTTTCAAGACCCATAACAACATCAAGATTTCTAAGTCCTATGTCTGTATCAATCATTAATACTCTCTTATTTAATTTAGCTAAACCTGTACCAATGTTAGCCGATGTAGTGGTCTTACCAACGCCACCTTTTCCTGATGTAACAACTATTACTTCGCTCATTTTCTTTTCCCTTTCATCTTAACTAAAATTTAATATCATTTAAAACCTCTTTATTTAAAGGTTCAATATATATATTTTCACCATCGACATATGCTATTTTTGTCTCTGGTTTTGAAAATCTTTTTTTCTTGTCACCGCTTCTGGCAATGACATCACCAATACGAATCTGTACCGGCTCCATTTCCAAGGCCACTACAAATGCCCCCGGAACTCCGTTTGCTCCAGCATAAACAGTACCCTTTAAAGAACCAAGCACAATTACATTTCCACCGGAAATAATTCTTGCTCCCGGATTAATATCTCCAAGTATTACTATACTTGAGTCGCTTTCAATAACCTGTCCACTTCTTAAAGTGCCCCTATAAAACTGTCCGTCACTGGCAGCTGCTGATACTTGTTCCTTTGCTTCTACAGCTGTTTTAAACTTTTCTTCTGTTTCTTTATCATTATCCATCACACAGACAATATTCATTGTAGAATTTTCAGAAATTAAATCAATAATTTCTTTTTCTTCATCCGGGGATAATTTTTTACCATCAAATGAAATTGCAATTGAAGCATTATTAAAAAACTTTGCAGAATCAGAAATCTTTTTAACAAGTTCACTCTTTATTTCATCTAATGTGGCATCCTTATCCATAACAACAATAATGCCGTATCTATTTCCTTTAATAACTACTGAACTATTCATATCTTTCCTTTCCTTAACTTATTCTTCTGTGACAGGAATTAGCGGACCATCCGCATTTCCATCTAATACCTGCTGCAATGTATAATCTCCATAATACAATTTCATTACATCATAAGTAATATCTGCAGCATAGCTTGATGTATAACCATGCTGAACAACTGTATTGATGCTGATTTCAGGTTCTTCTACCGGTGTATATGCAATGAAAACCGCATGGTCAGGAAGATTAGGATTTTCCTGTGCTGTACCGGTTTTAACAGCTGCTGTATGTCCTGATTTGCCAATAACATTATAACCTTCCGCTGCTGATTCCATACCTTCTTGTATAGTTTGCAATGTAACCGCGGAAATAGGTATCTCCTCAACTGACTTTTCAGGCAATGGAATAGGATTTCCCTGGTAATCAAGAATTTTACCAATCAAGGTAAGTTCATAATTTACACCATTTGAAGCAATTGTATTAACATACCTTGCAAGCTGTGTACTTGTATAGTTATGTGTACCCTGTCCAATATATGATGCAATGGCGTTTTCATCCGAAAAAATTGGTTCATACTCTTCAATTTCTACTCCTGACTTTTCAGTCAAACCAAACATCTCACCATATTTTCTCAAATATGCCAAGCTGGCATTTCCATCAAACTCACCAGTATCCCTTACAGCTAACTGATAGCCAATTTCATAATAAAAATAATTACATGATACTCTTAACGCCTGAACAACATTAATATTACCATGTGCACCAGGGTAAACCCAACATTTTGGCGAAGGGGTTACCTTCTCAAAAATACCTGTTGTCAAAATCGTTGAGTATGGTGTTATAATTCCTTCCTCAAGTCCTGCTACTGATGAAACAGGCTTAAATGTTGAACCAGGTGCCGTTCTTGTCATTGTGGCTCTATTCAAAAGCGGTGTGGATAAATCATTATTTAATTTGTCCCAGCTTTCAGAATCTATATAACCTGAAAATAAATTGTTGTCATAACTTGGATAAGATACAACACACAAAACATCACCGGAATTTGTATCAACCACAGTTACCTGCGCTGAACATGTATCCAACGCAATCATAGCAGGAGTAACTTTTAATGTTCTTATCATTTCACACATAAAATCAAATGGCGAAACTGCACCTACTGCCAATCTGTTATACATATCAGCATCATAGTCAATTACCTGCTGATCATAAAGCAACATACAAATTCGACTTCCTGATATTGTACCATTATAAATTAAATATTTGTATACAATTTTTGTAAATTCTTTATCATTACTAATCATTTCAATAATGTAATTTACAAGTGCATCATATATTTCTTCGCTAGATGAATAATTGTCTACCAAATCAAGCTTTGATATATCCACCCAGTTATTAACTATGGCTTCCTTTAAAATTTCTCTTAAACTTGTTTTATCCTTCATCCAGTTTATATATACTTCATTTGATGTATCTATATCGCTTTTCGGAATAACATTTAACCCATATAATGGTGCTGACAATTTAGTATAAATGTAATAATACATCTCATTATACTGATCTCCTACCGAATCTATAGGAAGAGCATTCTCATTATACAACTCAGCTTTAATTTCTTCAATAATAACATTTTTTCTATCTACCATTATTGAATTAACATATTGTTCATTTTCTGTTGCAGAAGCATCATCAAATGTTTCAACATCAACAACATTATTATTAATCATTTGAAAATATACTTTCCATATTGGTATCAACCAATCCTCTTCATCTTCCGCAGTCAGATATCTGTTTACCAGCTTATCCAATAATAAGCTTGCAATATTCTGTTCAATCAAATGATATACACCAATCTGCATATCAGAATCTATTGTTAAATAAACATCATCACCAGATGTATAGCCAATTTCCTCTTCAACACTGATAACTTTACCCATATTATCTACAAGAACATCCTCATAGCCCTTATCGCCTCTTAATGTAAGCTCCATACTGTATTCAATTCCTGCTTTACCCACCATGTCACTTAAAGTATATTTATTATATTCTTCATCAATTGACTTATTCCATTCACTCATCTGACTTTCAGAGATTTTTCCTGTATATCCAATTATATGTGCATAATACTTACCATATGGGTAAACTCTGTTTGTGTCCTCTGCAATTGAAACACCTTTTAATTCTCTTTCGCTCTCATATATTGCAGCAACCGTATTTTCAGAAACATCATTAGCTATAGTTATAGTTAAATATTTCTGATAAGCATTAAGGGAAAGATTGTATCTTATCATACATATCTTCATCGCATAATAATCTGAATATTCTTCGTCAATAAGATATCTTTCTTCCTGCAAAAATTCAAAAACCTCTTGTGCCGTTGACTCTGAAAGCTTTTCATCCTCTGTATCAAGTTTTTCAACTCCATATGCATCCTTTAAAAATCTTTCCTTAGCCGATTGTGATAATGTGTCCGAAAAAGCTACAGTTCCGTCTTCTTTCATAACCAACGCAAAATCATCTATAACCTTATCACCATACTTTTCAATTATACAGACTGTTTCATAAATAATTTTGTTTAGTTCCTCACTTCTTGTATCAGAGCTTTCAACAGCATCCTCCATAACAACTGAATAAGTTGGAACATTATATGCCAAAAGATTACCATCTCTGTCATATATATTACCTCTAACACCTGAATACGTACGAGTTCTTTCCATCATTTGATTATACTCGGATGCATAACTGTCAGAATTAACTATCTGCAAATTAAATAATCTTACCATTATAACAGAAAACAAAAGTATACATACCATTGCAAGAATAAAAACTCTTGATTTTATGAAGTTTAAAAATAAATCAAATAATTCCCTGATTATCATCCTTCTTAACACCTCTGTTTTCAAATTCACTTAATTTCAAATCAATTAATCTCATACATCTATATACTAACAAACATATAAATACAGA
>CAZESO010000202.1:0-4545 GCA_964515325.1 uncultured Roseburia sp.
TATTTAAAACTATCTGTAAATCACTTTTAAACACCTTATAATCCTCTATTTTATGCATTTCTATTACATTTATTCTATAGTTTGGTATAAATTTTTCCATCAAACTAACCTCAGCCTTATCTGTTATTCCAAACATACCATATAAATCTTTTGCTCCATCCCAATCTCGTTCCCCATAATAAAATACCAATGTTAAAGTCGGAATCAATTTTTTACCACCTAAGTTCTTCAAATAATATATGTCTGTCTTCTTCTTTCTGCCTTGATTAATCTCTTCCTCAAATTCTTTAATTTGATCTGTATATGATAAACCATCATACACCATCATTCTAACTGGCATTCCATAGTTAACTCTTTCCTGATTTTCGCAGGCCAATATCATTAAATTATATTTTCCTCGCCATCGCATTGCTATATCTCTATATCTTTGCACTCCCTTATCCAGCATCTCTTCATTTTTATTTTCTACCACAGCAACGGATTCACCTTTTTTATTTTCTAATTCATTAGCCTTAATAACTTGTTTACCTTCAAATATTGTTCCATTAAACAAATCTGCGAACCTTTCTTTGTTACTTAGCCATACTTTTAATGCTACATCACCATTTGCCATCTATGTACCTTCCTTATACTTACTTTTCTTGTTTGAATATTAGTTCTGATAATGAACTTTTGAAATCATTTGATTTTCATAGTTATTTAGATTAAATTGTCTGAAACCAGACGATTATTGAATATTTTATAAATATACTTGGATTATATCACTTAATCCAACAGTATGCAACCAAATTCCTACCTCAACAAATTAAAAGCATTATATACATCCAATTTACCATATCCCCATTCTTTATTAGGGTACACGATACCCTCTTCTCTCCTTGCTCCTCTTATAAGATAACTTTTTATAATCTGATTTCCAAGAACTTCATAGTTTCCATTTACAATTCCCCAGTTTAATATTTGCGCTGCCGCTCCTGCTGTAATAGCGGCGGCCACGCTGGTTCCGGTTCTCGAAGCATACCTGTTATCCAAAGGAATTCTTACATCATTTGCAACAGGTCCCATCAAAGCAACACCGGGAGATGAAATATCAGGTTTTATCCAACCATTCCTTAAAAAACCTCTGCTGGACTCCGGATCAAAAGCTTCCGTCTGAGCCGAGTATGAAGATACAGTTATAGCACTTTCCGTATCTCCCGGCGCTGTTATTGTTGTATCAGGATCCGGTTTAAGAAAATATATATCATCACTGATAAATTCACTTATTGGAAGCCACGAATCAAAACGTCCATTGATTAAGTTTTCTGCATACACATTTATTTTCCACACACCCGCTGATGGTGTCCTGAAACGCACTATTATAAGTTCATCTCCCGATAACTGTTCCACCAAGGCATATTCAACATCAATAATTGTATTATCAAAAATTGTATAAAATGTTTCTCTTTCTCCAATTCGTGCCGGAATCCTTGGAATAACTTCACCTGCCGGAGATACAAAACCAATAGACAGAATTTCCGGATTTTTCCCCCAAATTTCCAAAATAAATCCCTTAGCATTTTCGCCTACCCTTATCTCCATTACTTCATTTATATTTTCATTGGTAATCTTACCACTAAAATGCTTTCTTTTATTTCCTTCATTTCCTGCAGCAACGGCAATTGCACCTCCCGGTTTCTTTGCAAAATCATCAATTGATGATGATAATGGCAATTTTCCTCCATGACTTCCCCTATTGCTTCCAAGTCCCAATACTACAGATAAAGGCATATTAAAATTACTTGCCTGTCGCCTCAAGTATCCCAAAGCAATCATTATGTCATTTTCCTGATAAGCAACAGCTTCGTCTTCTATCATAAAATATTCCCTAAGATATCCCTTTGCCGGTTTAAGCTTCACCACCACAAATTTACACTCAGGAACAACTCCAATAAAATCATTTTCAACATTTTCACTACCACCTGCCACTCCGGCTAAAAATGTACCATGTCCAATCTCATCTGTGACAGGTACAATATCTAAAGGATTTTCTGTATTTAAAGCTTTGTTTATATCACTCTCACTATATTCGCTACCATATCCAAAATCCACAGGCATATTTCCTGAATTATCACTTTGGTCCCATATTTTAAGAATTCTTGTATTTCCTGCACTATCACGAAATGCATTATGGGTATAATCAATTCCTGTATCGATTATTCCAATGAGTGTACCTTGTCCTTTAAGATTAAGTGCCGGTTGATTTTGCAACTTCAATATGCCGGCATCTTCCAATGCTACCATATCCATAAGTCCATATAATGTTGGAATTGCTTTGTACGGATATTTTAGTATTGACAATTCATCTATTTTAGATAATGGCACATAAACAGCACTATATACCTCATCAATAGCCTGATAACACTCAGCATTAAATCTTTGTAATACATTTTCTGACGGAATATCATATTCGGTTATAAAATCTGCATAATCCTCCGAAACAATTTTTTCTCTACATGTAATGGTTTCCATATTATTTTCCATAAAAAAACTGCCCTCAAGCATATTTATAAAATATATGCCTAGGACAGTTCTCTATATACATCTTACTGTACTTCTGCACTTTCTGCTGACTTTTGTTCTATGCTTAGATTTTCACAAGCAATTTTTCTATGTGCCGGTACTGTACGCATCTCTATAATAGGAGAAGCTTTCTTTTCAATATAATCCCTCGTAATTATAACTTTCCCAATATTCTCATCCTTTGGAATTTCAAACATAATATCAAGCATAAATTCTTCAATAATTGCTCTTAATGCTCTTGCACCTGTCTTTCTTTCCACAGCCTTTTCAGCAATAGCTTCAATTGCACTATCATCAAACTCAAGTGCAACCTCATCCAATTCAAGAAGCTTCTGATACTGCTTCAAAATAGCATTCTTAGGCTCTCTTAAAACCTTCTGTAGCATTTCACTTGTAAGTCCTTCTAAAGTGAACAACACTGGTAATCTGCCTATAAATTCAGGTATCATTCCAAAATTCTTTACATCCTCAACTGTAACCTTGCTAATAAGGTTCTTTTCATTATCATATTTATCCTTTAAATCAGCTCTGAAACCAATGGATGACTGCTTATTAAGTCTCTCTTTGATAATGTTCTCAAGGTCAGGGAACGCCCCACCACAAATAAACAATATATTTCTTGTGTTAATAGTTGTAAGTGGCACCATTGCATTTTTGCTGTTTGCTCCTACCGGAACCTCAACCTCACTGCCTTCAAGCAATTTCAAGAGTCCCTGCTGAACCGATTCACCACTAACATCTCTGTTTGTAGTATTCTTCTTCTTGGCAAGCTTATCAATTTCATCAATAAACACAATACCCATTTCTGCCTTTTCAACATCATTGTCTGCTGCTGCCAAAAGCTTTGACAAAACACTTTCAATATCATCACCAATATATCCTGCTTCTGTCAATGATGTGGCATCTGCTATGGCCAACGGAACATCAAGTATTCTTGCTAAAGTTCTTACAAGATATGTCTTACCGCAACCTGTTGGTCCTATCATAAGCATATTGGACTTTTCGATTTCAATCTCATCCATAGTGTTTGTTGCAACTCTTTTATAATGATTGTAAACAGCAACACTAATAGCTTTTTTAGCATATTCCTGACCAATAATATATTCGTCAAGCTGCTCCTTAATCTTATGTGGAGCAGGAACATTCTTTAAATCAATTAAAGGCTTACTATTCTTATCCTTTGATTTCTTCTTAACCTTCTGTCTACCGCCAAACATTCCCATGTCTGCCAAGTTAATAAAGCTGATATTAGGAGTCTTTTTAGCTTCCTCTTTCTTTTCTTCTGTATCTTCTTCGGACACTACATTTTCCTTTTCTTCTGATACAACCTCACTAGCACTCATATTCATTGGCATACCAAAATTCATTCCTGCTATTCCGCTGCTATTTAATGAATCAAAGGTTTTCTGCATACAGTCTGCACATATACATATGTTACCTGCCAAATTAACCATTTTGCCGGCCTTGCTCTCCGGTCTTCTGCATAAATAACATATTTTTTCGTATTCTTCATCGTTAAATTCGTTTGACATTTTCATAATCCTCTATCTAATAATTTTAGTTTAATTCATCATAAGACTTAAGTGTAACTTTATAATCTTTCTCTTCGTACTTACCATTACCCATTGAACTAACAGTAACTGTAATAGTCTCTCCGGCTTCATAATATGAGATTTCTTCTACCAAATCATCCCAACTCTTTATAGAAGTACCATTAATCTCTGTAATAACGCTTCCTTCTGAAATACCGGCTTCCAACAGAGCAGAATTCTTATCAAGCTCTCTAATATAAATACCTACTGGTATTCTGTACATACTCGAAGTTTCACTATCAACTTCTACGATATTATTGTAATTGATACCCATATATCCCTTATCTTCTTCATCAACAGGGAATCTAGTTTCTCTGTTCATAAGTTCATCAATAATATCTTTTACCTGAGATACAGGAATTGCATATCCCATACCTTCAACGCTTGTTTC
>CAZESO010000203.1:0-4538 GCA_964515325.1 uncultured Roseburia sp.
AACCTACAACTAGCCCTTAGGAGGGGCTTGTTATATCCATTTAACTATGCGGGCAAAGTGTGTGGTCTAATGACCACGACTAGAACAGTATAACAGAAAACTTATGCTTTTTCAACTCTTCCTTGCAACCAAATTGTACCCTTGAATCTTCTGCCGGCAAGAGGTTCGCCGGTTAAATCTTTCTTATTAATGGCTGTTTCCATAAGAATACCATTATAATTTAAAGTGAGAAGAAATATGGTTTCTTTTGTCTTGAAATTAACACATTCACGAACATTTAATATGTCGGCGATAATCGTATATAAATCACATTCAAGGCCATATGGCATAAAGCATGAATCAACAATTGTAAATATATCTTCTGTGCGAATTCTATTGGATAATTTGCTGTAGGTATCCATATCATCAAGAGTAAGCTTCTCGATAGCGGCCTCGTCACCCATTCTGGCTTTTTCTATAAGCTTAGTGCGGTTGGAATTGGCAACAGCACGACGTTTATAGTCATCTTCGGTCATATTTATAGGTAGTAATATAGTTCCGGAAGTAGATAAAGCAGACAGGTAAATGTCGAATAGTGCATTAGGGTTTTCCTCGTTATTTGCCATAATGTCCATATAATCAATGGCGTTCTGTAAATAAAAAATAACTGAAACACCTATTCTGGTATCCTCAAAAACAGCAGAAAATGAATTGTTGAAAATGCGCTTTTCGACATTAATTCTGGCTCTTACAGGATTGACTTTAGAATAAACATAAGGATAGTAATAATCGATATCAATATATTCATCATCCATACAAGTTCCGTTAAAAATCAAACCAAAATCATCGCCAAAAGATTTTTTGATTTCAGCGACTCTGTCGTCTCCATATCCCATAAGTTCATGCTGACTATCAGCAGCCTTAGAGGCATAGTTTAATAATTTTTCAATATTTGTTTTTGAAGTATATTCGCTAAAGCCAATGGCACGTAAATAGCTGTGCATAAAATGTAATCTCCTTGTAGTGTTAATCAAAAAGCGTCGGTCACAACACTTTTTAGCATTCTGGAAAGAATTTGTCAATGGCAAATGCCACACCATCTTCGTCATTTGATTTAGTAATGAAATTAGATACACGCTTAACATCATCGCAGGCATTTTCCATGGCAACACCCATTCCGGCATAATCAATCATAGTAACATCATTATGTCCGTCGCCGCAGGCAACTAAATTTTCCTTGGAAAGACCAAACATTTCCATTAGCTTTGATAATGATAATGCCTTATCAATACCTTGTGTAACCACTTCAATAAAGAATGGTTCTGAACGGAAAATGTTAAGACGTGGTGAAAATTCTTCTGCCATTTCTTCGACTAATGTTTCCAAATATGAAGGTTCGCCTGTGATTAAAAATTTATTCACAGGAAAGGTCATTTCCGATGCGAAATCATCAACCTTTCGAATGTTCATATGTGTAATCTGAACTTCCTTCTGAACATAGATGTCATCTGGATTTTCTGTTACAATATCGTCTCCATCATATGTCAAAATAGTAACATTCTTATCCTTGACATATTCACATATAGGAAGAACCATATCCTTTGGAAGTGTCTGATTTAAAACCACTTCGCCGGTCTTTTTGTTGACAATCTTTCCACCATTATATGCGAATACATACCCGCCATATTCATAGAAGCCAAGCTCTTTGGCTACATGTTCAATGCCTTTTTCGGGTCTGCCGGATACTAAAAGTACAGGAATGTTTTCATTTTGAAGTCTTCTGACTGCATTTAATACAGCCGGTGTAATTTCTTTCTTTGAATTAGTAAGTGTTCCATCTATATCAAGGGCTAATACCTTGTATTTATTGTCTTTGCTAATCATTAGAAATCTGCCTTTCGTATAAATTCTGATAATAATTTTACGCTGTTTTCAACAGCCATTGCCTCAAATGTTGGGTAATCCATGCTTGCGCTGTCATCTGCCTTATCTGAAATAGCTCTGATAACAACAAATGGAACATTGTTAAGATAAGCAGCCTGTGCAATAGCAGCGCCTTCCATCTCTGTACAGAAGCCGTGGAAATTCTCAGTAATATATTCTTTCTTAGATTTGTCGGCAATAAACTGGTCACCACTTACAACGCGACCTTCAAATACGCCTATTTCAGGTAAAACTTCATTACAGCATTCTTTGGCAAGTGAGATGAGCGTAGCATCCGCCTGGAATGATAAAACCTTCATCTGAGGGATGAAACCTAATTCGTATCCGAAGTTTGTTGCATCAACATCGTGCTGTAATGCATCTGTTGAAATAACAATATCTCCGATATTAATTTCATTCTTGAGAGAGCCTGCAATGCCTGTGTTGATGATGGCTGACACGCCAAATATATCAACTAAAATCTGTGTGCAGATACCTGCATTTACCTTGCCGATTCCTGAACGAACGATAACAACTTCCTTGCCTTCGAATGAACCTTTATAAAAGTCCATACCGGCTTTAGTTGTAATTTCTACATTTTCTAATTTTTCTTTAAGCTTTGCAACTTCAACATCCATTGCGCCAATAATTCCTAACATATTTCCCTCCATTCCGAAGCTGAGCCTATTCTGGATAGACAAGCTGTTCCTCTGTAATATTGTATAATACTTCGTCCAAATATTTCTTTGCAAGATATTTAGCCATTGGCAGGCTGATATCCAAATAGTTTCCGCAATCCTTGGCAGAAGCACCCGGTACATCGCCCTCATAATCGCGAATAAATTCATACATTTCTATCATAAGTGGCACAATATCTTTTGAAGAATAGTCGCCACCTAAAAGCAAATAAAATCCTGTGCGACAGCCCATTGGACCAAAGTATGCGATTTTATCACCGAATTCTTTGTGATTT
The DNA here is from genome assembly GCA_964515325.1 of uncultured Roseburia sp. GTDB lineage: Bacteria > Bacillota > Clostridia > Lachnospirales > Lachnospiraceae > SVEL01. The sequence goes on from CAZESO010000203.1 coordinate 2,876, forward strand.
CTAAGGAAAGTAGCACCAAGGTGCTCAATCGCATGAATGTCAGCAGTGTTCATAACAGGCTCGAAATTCGGACGAGTCATTCTTAAATCAAATGTTGTAATAGTACTACCATTAAAATTATCTTTTCTGGAAACATATACACCGGGTAATAATTTTAAATGGTCAATCGTAAAGCTTGTAATTTTTTTCATAAATATATTTGCGCTAAAGCGCACTCCTTTCTGAAATTATGCATTTTGCTCTAGTGCAGCCTTTAATGCCTTTGCAAGCTGGTCCGGACAGGATGTACCACGACCGCCACAGTTAATGCCTTCGAGTCTTTTGATAGCTTCTGTTGCGCTCATTCCTTTAACAAGACTTGCAACGCCCTGTGTATTGCCTTGACATCCACCGATAAATTTACATTCTTTAATAATTCCGTCTTCAAGTTCAAGGTCAATAGCCATTGAACAGACGCCCTTTGTCGTATATCTCATATTATACCTCCAATTATTGATATAAAAATTTAGTTTGTCCTATTTAGTATAGTATATGGGGCATTATACCACAGGATGTCATATTTGTCGAAATTTTTGGAACGAATTTTATTGAATTTGTATGTTCTTGGAGATATTCTTAAAAAGTGCTATATATTTAGCGCAGGAGTACATAATAAAGGGGACAAAAAAATGATAGCAGTGGCAGCATTAATTTTCTCGGGATGTTTTGCGAAAATTTTGATTATTATTTTATATTCTATATTATTGGATGATTCAGCACATATGGCAGATAGTAATTCTGAATTGATTAAACAGATAAAGCTTAGATATACTAATCAAATTAAGCTTGAATTGCCAATTCAGGATGCAGAAAAGTTTGTGAGCAGATACATATATCAATATTCAAAGATAATTAAATTTTCTAATATTTTGGACATGCTTAGCCTAATTGTTATGCTTGCAGGAATTGCCATAAATTATGAGAAGCAGTATTTTGGAACAGAGGTACTGTTTATAGCGATGTTTATATATTTATCAGTCGGACTTTTAGTGGCAAGCAATAAGAAAGAGAGAATTATAATAAACAATATTGCAGATTATCTTGTGAATAATATGAATACAAGAATGATTGCGAGAGAACATAGGGAGATGGTGAAGGAGGATATAAGAAAGAATGTTATGACAGCTTTTGATGATGAAAAAACTGCAAAAGCTGAAATTATGCCTGCTCAACAAATAGATAAAAGTGAGCCTGTTAAGGCATTAAAAAGTGATTCTGAACAGGATAATGCTATAATAGAAGCGGTTCTTAAGGAGTTCTTTGCGTAAAATATTAATGAAAATGGGGCGAAAAAATGTAAAATAAATGAAAAAAAGAGGCGAAAAAGCGTGTTGGTTATTTTAGTGAGCATAAGAACTATGAAGAAGTTAGAAATATTCAAAATTCAATATTAGTTCAATATGAAGATGATTTTGGAAAACACACAGGGAAAAATGAATTGCCAAGAATAAGGATGGTTTGGAATTCTATACCAATGCAGTTAGCGAAAGAAAATAAAAAGTTTTTCTTTGGAAAAATAAAGGAAGGCGCAAGGGCAAAGGATTTTGAAGTCTCAATTGAATGGTTGAAGGACTGTGGCTTGATTAATAAAGTTTATAAAGTGAATAAACCATCAATGCCGTTA
>CAZESO010000204.1:0-4522 GCA_964515325.1 uncultured Roseburia sp.
GCCAGTTCATCCTTCCACTTAAATGCGATACCATTTCTTGGGAACTTAGCTGTATTTCCAAGAGAAATACCATATTCAATATCATCATATATAAGTACCAAACCATCCGATGGTATCTCAAAGGTCTTAATCGCTTCACTATAATACTCAACTGCTTGCGCTACATTTCCGCTGCCAACCCTTCTATATTCAACTACATCAAAGCCCTGATTTTTCAAAAACTCAAACTGCTTCTCCAATGAATTTTCGAAATCCACTCCATCTGCGCTCACAAGGTTAAATGCATAGAAATTAACATTTCTCTGAGCAGTAATCTCATTATTAAGCTGTCTTACTGAGCCTGAGCAAAGATTTCTTGGATTCTTATATTTTTCATTTTCATCTTTTATAAGCTCATTGATTCTTTCAAAATCTGCATATTTAATAACAGCTTCGCCACGAAGTACTAATTTGCCTTTATATGCGATATTCATAGGTATATTTTTAAATGTTTTTGCATTATTAGTAATAACCTCGCCCACTTCACCATTTCCGCGGGTTACAGCCTTTGCCAAACTTCCATTTTCGTAAGTTAATACAACTGTCAGGCCATCAAGCTTCCAAGACAAAAGACCCTCTTTATCTCCAAGAAAATCCGCAAGTGCGCTTACTTCCTTTGTCTTGTCCAAAGAAAGCATAGGCTTTTCATGAACTTCCTTTGGCAATTCACTTAATACTTCGTAACCAACATTTACGGTTGGACTATTTGATAATACCATACCTGTCTCTGCTTCAAGTGCAACAAGTTCATCATAAAGCTTGTCATATTCAAAGTTTGACATAATCTCTCTGCTTTCCTGATAATATGCCTTTCCTGCCTCGTTTAATATATTTACAAGTTCTTTTATTCTCTCTATTTTATCCATTTCATATGACTCCATTTCTTATTATTATATATTTTCTATTTTAAATTAAGACTCTTCTTTAATTTATCAAGCTCATCCGATGTAACCTTCCTATACTTGCCAAGTGGCAAATTTCCAAGCTGCACATTCATTATCCTTACTCTTTTTAGTTTAACAACATTATAATCAAAATATTTGCACATTCGTCTTATCTGTCGATTAAGTCCTTGAGTAAGCACTATTCTAAATGTTTTTTCATTATTTTTTTCAACCTTGCATTTTCTTGTTACTGTATCAAGTCCATGTTCTTCATCTACAATAGGAACACCATTTGACATCCCCTTGATAAATTCTGATGTAATCTTCTTATCAACAGTTACAACATATTCCTTTTCATGATAATTTGCAGCTCTCATAAGCTTATCTGACAATTCGCCATTATTGGTTAATAGTATTAACCCCTCAGAATTCTTATCAAGTCTGCCAACCATAAACACTCGTTTATGATAATTTAAAAAGCTTATAATATTATCTTTATTATTTAAATCAGTTGTACATTCAATTCCAACAGGCTTATTTAATGCGAGAACAATCTCTTCTTCCGAATTTTTAACAAGCTTCCCTGAAACCTTTACTACATCACCTTCATTAACTCTTGTTCCAAGTGTTGCAACTTCATCATTAACTGTTACATTTCCTGATTCTATTATCCTATCTGCCTCTCGCCTTGAACAAACTCCCGACTGACTTAAATATTTATTTAACCTTATTCCACTTAATTCATTCATCTGCGTAAATCCTCTCAAAATATTAGCAAATTCGCACTGTTTAATTATATAACATTCCTAATTGTTTTTCTACAAATTTGTTAACAAAATACTACTATTATGTTATAATAAAATTAGTTATTTTCGTTGACAAATGATATAGATCGGAGACTTTATATGAAAATTAAAACACAAATTTTGGATCATAAAATCATTTTTTCATTAATATTACTTGTATGTATGTTATTTCTTACATATGTTCAGTTTTTCCTTAATAAAGCTGGTAATATAAACAGACCTTTTGACTCTGCATCGGTTACTGAATTTAATGATTTTGAATTATATGAAGGTGATTTATTACATCCTATTGAATCAACTGACAACTTTAAAATTGATGATTGCTTGATTTTAAAATCGACCATTCCTGATGAACTTGAATTATATTCTACTTTAGGTTTTTATACCTTACACCAGAATATAAATATATACATAGGAGATGAGTTAGTATATGAATTCATAAGAAATCCATCTGAAATGAAATTTGGTAATACACCGGGACATGGCTTTCATTTTATTGAGAACCTTTATAAATATCGTGGAGAAGAGATTACTATTTATCTTAATAGTCCTTATCCCATTACTAATATTCATGTTCCTAAATTTACTATAGGCGACACAGCTAACCTTATAATTAAAGAAACGAAAAACTCTGCCTATACTATTATTAGTGGTTTAACGATAATGCTACTTGGTTGCTTTTCGATTCTAATGTGGTTACTTTTCAGAAAACATATTTCTCAGGATGATTTGACACTTTTATATGCAGGTATATTTTGTATCTGTCTTTCAATTTGGATAATAAACGAGCAACCAATATTATCATATTACCTGAATAACAGTATAATAACATCTTATATGTCATTCATATCACTGATGTTTATTACGGTATCGCTTATATTATTCTTTAGAGAATTATGTAAGACCAAAACCAATCCATTATGGAATATAATGCTTGGTATTAATTATTTAATTATTATTGTTACTATTGTGCTTCAATTCCTTAATATAATGGATTTTAAAGAATGTTTAGTTTATAATCAAAGTATATTTTTTATATCAATGATTATTATATCAATCTATTCTGCCTATATTACATTCAAACATCATGCTGATATAGAAGGCAAAATAACTTTTGTAAGTATAGTACTTCTTTACATTGGATATTTTATTTATTTGTACAAATTCTTTACAAATGAATTATACGAACTCAGTTATGGTTCTATATTTATAATCATATATATTATAGGTATTGTAACCTTATATATTCGCAGAAGCATTTTGGTTATGATAAAGAGCGATAAGGTTGAATTTTTTGAAAATCTCGCATATAGAGATAGTCTTACAGAATTATACAACCGACTTGCATATGACCATGCCATTTCAGCTGTAGATGTCAATTCTGCTTCATATATAATTGTTATATTTGACCTTAATAATTTAAAGCATTTTAATGATACTTACGGACACAACATAGGTGATACATATATTAAAGATAGTTCCAAACTTATTAAAAAGGCTTTCAATTCATTAGGCTCCGTATATAGAATTGGTGGCGATGAGTTTTGTATCATTATGAAAGATAAGAGTATTTTCCAATACGAAACAGCAACCCGTAAATTAGACACACTTGTATACAATTATAATCGCGTTTCAGAAGTATTAAAGATTAACATAGCATACGGATATGCTCTCTACGATAAATCCATAGATCGTGATATTCATGAAACACGAAACAGAGCTGATGCTATGATGTATAAGAAAAAGTTCTTTATGAAACAAAATCAAACTCAAAAAATTTAGCAAATTCAAAAAGGTTCAACTGAAATCAAATCAGTTGAACCTTTAATTTTGTATTTAAAGTATCTAAAATTTAAACAACACCCTGAGCAAGCATTGCATCTGCTACTTTCTTGAAACCAGCAATGTTAGCACCTACTACGTAGTTACCTTCATAACCAAATTCCTTAGCAGCATCATCTAAGTTATGGAAGATATTCTTCATGATACCCTGTAACTTAGCATCTACTTCTTCAAATGACCAGCTTAATCTTTCGCTGTTCTGTGACATTTCAAGAGCTGATGTAGCAACACCACCTGCGTTAGCAGCCTTACCTGGGCAGAAGATTACTCCATTGTTCATTAAGTATTCTGTTGCATCCATTGTTGTAGGCATATTAGCACCTTCAGCTACAACCTGACAACCATTAGCAACTAATGCCTTAGCATCATCAATTAATAATTCATTCTGTGTAGCACATGGAAGAGCAATATCACACTTAACAGTCCATACACCTTTACCTTCATGGTATTCAGAATTTGGTCTGTAGTTCTTATACTCTGATAATCTAGCTCTCTTAACTTCCTTAATTTCCTTAACAGCATCAAGGTCGATACCTTCTGCATCATATACCCAACCTGTTGAATCTGATAATGTAACAACCTTAGCACCTAACTGCTGAGCTTTTTCACATGCATAAATAGCAACATTACCTGAACCAGAGATACATACTGTCTTACCAGCGATATCCATACCTCTTGTCTTCATCATTTCATCTGTGAAGTAAAGAAGACCGTAACCTGTAGCTTCTTTTCTAGCCAAAGAACCACCGTATGTTAATCCCTTACCTGTAAGAACGCCTTCATATACATTCTTAATTCTCTTATACTGTCCGAACATGTAGCCGATTTCTCTTGCGCCTGTTCCGATATCACCAGCTGGAACGTCTGTATCAGCGCCAATATGCTTGCTGAGTTCTGTCATAAAGCTCTGGCAGAATGCCATAACTTCTCTATCACTCTTGCCCTTAGGAT
>CAZESO010000205.1:0-4515 GCA_964515325.1 uncultured Roseburia sp.
GTATAGATGAATATTGGTTAATTGCACGAAATGAAGATAATCTTAAAAAAGTAGCTGAAGAAATGTCTCATAAAGTAAAAATTCTTCCTTTAGATTTATGCGATGATAATGCTACAGACATAATATTAAAAAACATTGAAAAGGAACATGCATTTGTAAAAGTTCTTGTTAATTCAGCAGGTTTTGGCAAAATTGGCAAGGTGAATTTCTTAGATGAAAAGCATATAAGTGACATGATTAAATTGAACTGCTCATCATTAGCAACTCTTACAAAGAAGCTTATTCCTTATATGGATGAGAATTCAAGAATTATTAATTTGGCTTCCAGTGCGGCTTTTTTACCACAGCCGGGTTTTTCGGTTTACGCAGCAACAAAATCATTTGTTCTTAGTTTTACAAGATCATTGAATGTTGAATTAAAAAAGATAGATATTTACGCAACAGCTGTTTGTCCGGGACCAAGTTCAACTAACTTCTTTAATGTTGCAGAAGAAAGTGGTAAAACATCCTGGTATAAAAAGTTTTTTATGGTACCACCTGAAAAGATAGTTGAGTTAGCAATAAGAGATTCAATTAACAAAAAAGATGTTTCCGTTTATGGATTTGCAATGAAAGCTTTCCGTTTATTTGCCAAATTCACACCACATAGCTTGATACTGAATTTTTTTCAATAAAACAGGTGCAAAATGATTGAAATAACAATTACTAAAAACGAAGCCGGTCAACGATTTGACAAATATTTATTCAAATATTTAAATGAAGCTCCTAAGAGCTTTGTATATAAAATGCTCAGGAAGAAAAATATTGTTTTAAATGGCAAGAAATGTTCCGGCGATGAAAAACTTAATACAGGCGATATTGTAAAAATGTTTATGTCTGATGAAACAATAGAGAAATTCAAAGGAAAATCAAATAAAATTGCTTCAATTAAAACGAATATCAAACCTCTTGCTTCAAAAGATATTATATATGAGGATGATAATATTATTCTTATTAACAAGAAAGCCGGAATATTATCACAAAAAGCAGAAGCCAATGATATTTCCATTAATGAAATGATGATTTCGTATTTATTGTCTAAATCGGAAATTAATATGGAAGATATGTGTACCTTCAAGCCTTCTGTATGTAATCGTTTAGACAGAAATACAACAGGCTTACTTGCAGCCGGTAAATCTCTGTTAGGCTTACAGGAGCTTTCTTTGTTATTTAAGGAACGAAATATTGACAAGTATTATATAACTATTGTAAAAGGCTCATTAACAGAAAAGAAGTGTATTACAGGATATCTTACAAAAGACAGCAGAACCAATAAAGTATTTATAAATGATTCAGAAGTTAATGATTCTGATTATATTAAAACAGAATATCTTCCGGTTAATTCATTTAAATACAAAGAATATGAATTTACATTGTTAAAGGTGAAATTACACACAGGTAAGCCACATCAAATCAGAGCTCATCTTGCAAGTATAAATCATCCGATAGCCGGAGATTCGAAATATGGTAACAAAATTATTAATGAACTTATGTTCAAGGATTTTGGTGTCAGACATCAATTGTTACATTCATATTCTTTAACATTTCCTGATAATACTTTGCTCAAAGAAGTTACAGGAAAAACATTTACGGCACCGATACCTGATATATACGATAAAATAACAGGAGGTAATATCCATGGCTACATGGAGTTCCAGAGGTCTTAGAGGTTCGGCTCTAGAAGAGCTGATAAATATTACAATTGATAAATATAAGGATAATAATTTGGCTTTAATTCAAAAAATACCAACACCTATTAAACCTATTAAAATTGACAATGCTACACGGCATATTACACTTGCTTATTTTGATACGAAAAGCACGGTTGATTATATAGGTGTTGTACAGGGTGTACCTATCTGTTTTGATGCAAAAGAATGTAGTGTAGATACTTTTTCAATGCAGAACATTCATAAGCATCAGGTGGAATTTATGGATGCCTTCGAAAAACAAAATGGTGTGTCTTTTATTATCTTGTATTATACCGAAAAGAATGAAGCCTATTATATACCTTTTAAAGACATTAAACGTTTTTATGAAAGAGCTGAAAACGGTGGTAGAAAGAGCTTCCGATATGATGAAATTAATAAGAACTACTTGATAAATCAAAATAAAGGGGTTCCAATCCATTTTCTTGAAATGTTGAATATGGATTTAAATGAAAGAGAATAATTTTGCGAAAGATATTGACAATTGGCATTTTTAAGTCTATAATAACTTTCGTTTATGTTGGATTAGTACTTTACAAAACTAAAGCTTATTACTGAATGGAGAATTTTATGCAGAAGAAATTATTACATACACCTGAAGGTGTTCGAGACATTTACAACGAAGAATGTGAAAAGAAAGTATATTTACAGGATACAATTTATAGAACAATTAAATCTTATGGTTTTAGCGATATTCAAACACCTACATTTGAATTTTTTGATATATACAGTAAAGAAAAGGGAAGTGTAGACCAGAAGAATATGTATAAATTCTTTGACAGAGAAGGAAATACCTTGGTTCTTCGTCCTGATATAACACCGGCTATTGCCAGAGCTGTTTCAAAATATTATATGGATTATGATATGCCTCTCCGTTACTGTTATGTTGGAAATACATACATTAACAATCCTGAGCATCAGGGAAAACTAAAAGAAATTACTCAGATAGGTGGAGAATTAATCGGAGATAATACATCTGATTGTGATGCTGAAGCAGTAGCAATAGTTGCTGATGCACTTTTAAAGAGCGGTTTAAAAGAATTCCAAATTGAAATTGGTCATATCGACTTTTTGAAAGGTATTGCAAAAGAAGCTGAGCTTGATGAGGAAAGCTTTGTTGAACTTAAAAGTCTTCTTGAAAAAAAGAATTTCTTTGGTGTTGAAGAGCTTATTAGCAAAACCTGTAATAAACCTAATATTATTGAATTTTTCTCTAACTTGACGGACTATACAGGTTCAATTGATGTAGTTAAAGCTGCCAGAAGTATTGCAAATAACGAGCTTATTACTAATGCTTTAGACAGAATGGAAAAGATTTATACAATTTTATCTTATTATAATTTAGAAAAATACATATCATTTGATTTGAGTTTTACAAGCAGTTATAATTATTATACCGGTATTATTTTTAGAGGATATACATACGGAACAGGTGAAGCTGTTGTAACAGGTGGACGTTATGATAAGCTTTTAAGTCAATATGGTAAAGATACTCCTGCTATTGGTTTTGCGATTAACATTGATTTACTGTTGGTTGCAATGAACAGACAAAAGCTGGCTATTTTACCTGAAGAAGATAAGATTTTTTACTTATATGAAAATGAAATAAAGGGTGCCGCTTTAAAAACTGCTGCCGATGTAAGAAAAAGTGGTGCTTGTGTGGCTCTCATCAGAAAAAGTTCAAAAAAATCCTTAGATGAATATATTGCTTATGCTAAGGAACATAATTTTAACAAATTACGCTACATTACAAGCGATGGTAATGTTAACGAATTACTTTAATTGAAAGGATACAGGTGCAGATATGAGATACTTAACTTTCGCCCTTGCAAAAGGCCGTCTTGCCAATAAAACACTTGAATTATTAGAACAAATCGGTATTACATGCGAGGAAATGAAGGACAAAAATACTAGAAAATTAATCTTTGTAAACGAAGAATTAAAGCTTAAATTCTTCCTTGCAAAAGCAGGAGATGTTCCTACATATGTTGAATATGGTGCTGCGGATATCGGTGTTGTAGGCAAAGACACAATACTCGAGGAAGGCAGAGATATTCTTGAAGTATTAGACCTTGGTATGGGAAAATGCAGAATGTGCGTATGCGGACCGGAAAGTGCTAAAGAGTTACTTAAACATCGTGAGATGATAAGAGTTGCCAGCAAATATCCTAATATTGCTAAGGACTATTTTTACAATAAAAAGCATCAAACGGTTGAAATTATTAAACTTAACGGTTCTGTTGAACTTGCACCTATTGTAAATCTTTCAGAAGTTATTGTTGACATTGTTGAAACAGGTGCTACTTTGAGAGAAAACGGACTTGATGTTTTAGAGGAGATTTGTCCATTATCAGCAAGAATGGTTGTAAATCAGGTTAGTATGAAAATGGAAAATGAGAGAATTATAAAGCTTATTAAAGAGCTCAAAGCTATATTGTAGGAGGAAATCATGAAAATCGTAAAATTAGATAATCAGTCAAAACAGAATATATTAGATGATCTTTTAAAGAGAAGTCCTAACAATTATGATGAATATACAAACACAGTTAATGATATTGTTAATGATGTAAGAGTAAGAGGTGACGAGGCAATATTCGAATATACTGAGAAATTCGATAAAGTAAAGCTTGATGCATCAACCCTTATGGTAACAAGAGCAGAAATTGAAGAAGCTTATACTTTAGTAGATTCTGAACTTACAGAAGTTATTAAGAAATCTGCTGAAAATATTAGAATATATCATGAAAAGCAGCGTCAGTATAGTTGG
>CAZESO010000206.1:0-4511 GCA_964515325.1 uncultured Roseburia sp.
GTTTGGATGTAACAATTTCTGTACTTACTGTATCGTACCTTATGTGCGAGGCAGGGAAAGAAGCCGAAAACCGGAGGATATTGTAGCTGAGATTGAGAGATTAGTTGCAGATGGTGTTGTTGAGGTTATGCTTCTTGGACAGAATGTTAATTCTTATGGCAAGAATCTTGAAGATAAGCTTACATTTGCACAGTTATTGCAGCGAATTGAACAGATTGAAGGCTTGGAGCGTATTCGTTTTATGACTTCACATCCAAAGGATTTGTCCGATGAGCTTATTGATGTTATGGCTACATCAAAGAAGATTTGTCGTCACATACATTTACCAGTTCAGTCTGGAAGTACAAGAGTACTTAAAGCTATGAACAGAGTTTATACAAAGGAAGATTATCTTGCTTTGGTAGACAGAATTAAGGCTAAATTACCTGATGTTTCATTGACAACGGACATTATTGTTGGTTTTCCGGGTGAAACAGAGGAAGATTTCCTTGAAACGCTTGATGTTGTAAGGCAGGTACAATATGATAGCGCATTTACATTTATTTACTCAAAAAGAACCGGAACAAAGGCGGCATCTATGGAGAATCAGATAGATGAAGCTACTGTTAAACATCGTTTTGACAGACTTTTAAAGGAGGTTCAGAATATTGCAGTAACAAGAACAGATAGGTTAGTGGGTGGAAACTATGATGTTCTGGTAGAGGATGTAAATCAAAGTATTGAAGGTTTCGTTACTGGAAGAATGAGCAATAATTCAATAGTTCATTTTGAAGGAAGTAAGGATTTAATTGGTAAAATTGTTGATGTTAAGTTGGTTGAATCAAAAGGTTTTTACTATATTGGAGAAAAAATTTAATTATTTGTAGAAACTGATGAGGAAAAGTTGAAAAATCTGTATGATTTTTCAACTGGCAATTTGCATAAAAATGCAAATATGCCGAGATACATTTTGTATGGAGAGAGAAAAATGGAAAAGTTGAAACCAAAGTTGTTTTCAGTAATGAAAAACTACACAAAGGAACAGTTTGTAAAGGATGTAATATCAGGTATAATTGTTGCTATTATTGCATTACCGTTATCGATGGCGTTAGCGTTAGCATCAGGTGTTGAGCCGCAGCTTGGTATATACACAGCTATTATTGCAAGTATTGTTACTACATTTTTGGGTGGCAGTCGTGTACAGATTACAGGACCGACAGCGGCATTGGCAACCATGGTTGCAGGTGTTGTGGCTGAGTTTGGTATGAATGGACTGTTTGTTGCAACTATTATGGCAGGTATTATTCTTGTTGTTATGGGATTTTGTAGACTTGGTAATCTTATTAAATTTATTCCTTATACAATAACCCTTGGATTTACGGCAGGTATTGCATTTATGATATTTGTCGGACAGATTGCATCATTTATTGGTGTTGATACAAGAGGTTATAATGGTCCTACAATTGAAACAATGGATAAATTAAAGGCGCTTTTTTCATGTATCGACACATTTAATCCTATTGCACTTGTAATTGGTATTGTTTCACTTGTCATACTTATTATATGGCCAAAGATTAATAAAACAATTCCTAGTTATCTTGTGGTTGTTGTTATTGGGTCTGCCATTGTGAAAATTGGTGGTATTGATTCGGTTAACACAATTGGTAAATTATATCCTGATTTATCAGGTGAGTTGCCTAAGTTCAGCGTGCCATCATTTTCATTTGAGCTTGTAGAAGACCTGCTGCCAACAGCATTTACAATTGCTATGCTAAGTGCCATAGTTACACTTTTATCAGCAGTTGTTACAGATGCGTTAATTGGTAGTAAGCATAACTCGAATATGGAACTTATCGGACAGGGTGTTGGTGCTATTGTTACCGGCTTTTTTGGAGGTATACCGGGAACAGGTGCTGTTGCCAGAACTACAGCCAATGCGAAGAATGGCGCAAGAACACCTATTGCATGTTTAGTACATTCAATTACACTTTTGATAATGCTTGTACTTTTGATTCCGTATGCAAAGCTTATTCCGATGCCAACAATTGGTGCGATACTTTTCATTGTTTCATACAATATGAGTGGTATTAAAAATATTATAAATACAGTTAAACGTTCGCCAAAGAGTGATACAATCACACTTTTTGTAACATTCTTTATGGCTATTATATTTGACCTTGTCGTGGCTATTGTATTTGGTCTTATTCTTGCATGTGTATTATTCTTAAAGAGAATGACTGAGGTTACAGAAATTAAAGGTTGGACATATGTTGACCAAAGTGAAGGTGAAGAACATAATTATATGGAACTTCCAAAGGACACACTTGTATTTGAGATTACAGGGCCTTTATTCTTTGGTGCCTGTGATAAATTAAATTATATTTTAAGTAATACAGCCGTAGACAGAATCATTCTTAGAATGCGTGGTGTAAATGCCATGGATTCAACAGCAATACATACTTTTGACAGTATTATTGATACATGTAAGAAATATAAAATAACACTTATATTCTCACATGTAAATGAACAGCCGATGGCAGTACTGAGAAAGAGTGGCTTTGTTGAGCTTATAGGAGAAGAGAACTTCTGTGAAAATATAACGGCTGCTATTGAAAGAGCATATGTATTATCCGGAGAGAGAAGCCCTGGTGCAGACTCTATGACAGAAGAGAAGAAAAAAGACACAAACATAGTGAATAAATATAGATTGTAATTAAACAGGAGAAAAGAAATGGCATTATCACCAATGATGCAACAATATGTTGCAACTAAAGAAGAGCATAAGGACTGTATACTTTTTTACAGACTTGGTGACTTTTATGAAATGTTCTTTGAAGATGCTATATTGGTATCTAAAGAGCTTGAATTAACTTTAACAGGAAAAGATTGTGGCCTCCCGGAGCGTGCACCTATGTGTGGCGTTCCTCATCATGCTGCAGAAATGTATATAAATAAGCTTGTATCAAGAGGTTACAAGGTGGCTATCGGTGAACAGGTTGAAGACCCGAAGACAGCTAAAGGTCTTGTAAAGCGAGAGGTTGTTAGAATTGTAACACCCGGTACTAATATTAATTCTCAAACTCTTGATGAGAAAAAGAACAATTACATAATGAGTATCGTATATTTTGGTGATATATATGGTATTTCAACAGCTGACCTTTCAACAGGTGATTTCTATGTAACAGAGGTTGATTCACAGAGAAGTCTTCTTGATGAAATTAATAAATTTATGCCGGCAGAAATTATCTGCAATAATTCTTTTAGTGTGAGCGGTGTTGATATCGATGATATTAAAACAAGGCTTGCCATTCCTGTTTTTGCTCTTGATGATTGGTATTTTGATGATGATACCTGTAAGAGAACATTGCTTACACATTTTAAAGCTCAGACATTAGAAGGTCTTGGCCTTATTGATTATAGCGCAGCCATTGTTTCAAGTGGAAGTCTGATGCTTTATTTCCAAGAAACACAGAAAAATGCGTTGGCACAGCTTACAAGAATTTCTACATACAATACAGGTAAATACATGATTATTGATACATCCACAAGAAGAAATCTTGAGCTTGTTGAAACATTGCGTGAAAAGCAAAAGAGAGGCTCACTTCTTTGGATTCTTGATAAGACGAAGACTGCTATGGGTGGACGACTTCTTCGTTCTTATATTGAACAGCCATTAATTGAAAAATCGGAAATCATTGCCCGTCAGGAAGTTATTGAAAAGCTTAATAGCTCAATGATTTCTAGGGAAGAGTTAAGAGAATATCTTAATCCTATCTACGATTTAGAACGTATTATCAGTAAGATTGCCAGCAAGAGTGCAGGTCCAAGAGATTTGGTAGCATTTAAAAATTCTCTTATGATGTTACCTCATATCAAAGTATTATTAAATGAGTTTGATGCTCCTTTGATTAAAGCGATTAATACGGAACTTGATGCTTTGGAGGATATTGCAAAGCTTATTGATGACGCCATTGTAGAAGAACCACCATTGGCATTGAAGGATGGTGGCATTATTAAAGATGGCTATAACGAAGAAATTGACAGACTTAGAAGCGCAAAGACTGAAGGTAAGTCATGGCTTATGGAGCTTGAGACAGAGGAACGAGAAAGAACAGGCGTAAAAACACTTAAGATTAAGTTTAATAAGGTTTTTGGTTATTGTATTGAGATTACCAATACTTATAAAGACCAGTTTGAGATTCCGGCTGATTATACCAGAAAGCAGACATTGACAAATGCCGAAAGATATATCACTCCAAAGCTTAAAGAACTTGAAGATCTTATTCTTGGAGCCGAGGACAGACTGTTCTCATTGGAATATGATATATTTGCAATGCTTCGTGAGGAAATAGTGAAGCATATTGAAAGGATTCAAACTACAGCCAAGGCAGTAGCTAAGATTGATGTATATGCATCACTTGCTTATGTTGCTGACAAGAATGGTTATGTTAGACCACAGATAAATGAAAAGGGTATTATTGACATTAAAAACGGCAGACATCCTGTTGTTGAGAAGATGATTACAAACGATA
>CAZESO010000207.1:0-4502 GCA_964515325.1 uncultured Roseburia sp.
GAGCCGGGAATCCATGACGAGCCACAGCATATATATCAGGGAGAAGTAACAGTTAAGTTACTTGATGATATGGGAATCAAGTCTTTCATTATTAGTAAAGAAACTACAGAAGAAGAGCTTATTGCAGTAATGGAAGATTTTAATAAAGACCTTGCAGAAGGAAAGAATGTAGCATTTGTAGTTAGAAAAGGTGCTATATCATATGATGGAAAAGTTAAATATGAAAATGAAAACACAATGGTAAGAGAAGATATCATCAAGCACATTATAGAAGTGTCTGGTGAAGATCCAATTGTATCAACAACAGGTAAGGCTAGTAGAGAATTATTTGAGGCGAGAGTGGCAAATGACCAGAGCCACAAGTACGATTTCCTAACAGTTGGTTCAATGGGACACAGTTCTTCAATTGCCCTTGGTGTTGCTATAAATAAGCCAGAGACAAAGATTTGGTGTGTTGATGGTGATGGTGCAGTGCTTATGCATATGGGTTCTATGGCGGTTCTTGGTGCAAACGCACCTAAGAATATGGTACATGTTATCATAAACAATGGAGCACATGAAACAGTTGGTGGTATGCCAACAGTTGCATCAAAGATTGATTTTGTTGGTATTGCAAAGGCTTGCGGATATCCAAATGCTATTTGTGTAGATACATTTGAAGCTTTGGACAGAGAGCTTAAGGCTGCTAAAGAAAGATGCGAGCTTACAATGATTGAAGTTAAGTGTTCAATCGGCGCAAGAGCTGATCTTGGAAGACCAACAACTACAGCGGTAGAGAATAAAGAAGGCTTTATGGAATATCTTAAGGAGCTTAGATAGAGTAGAAAATGAGGAAATACTATGAAACGCTATAGTGATGATATACTCAAGAAATTGCAAAGGACAGAGTTAGAAATTTACAATGATTTTGCAAAATTTTGTGATGAAAACAATATAAATTATTATGCAACATATGGAACAGTATTAGGTGCAGTTCGTCATAAAGGATTTATACCATGGGATGATGATATGGATGTTGGAATGTTGAGAGAAGACTACGAAAAATTCTTGAAATTGACAAAAAATGGCATGGGCGACAAGTATGATGTTCTTAGTATAGAAAATACAGATGGCTATGTAATGACATTTGCTAAAGTTATTAAGAAAGGAACCACCTTTGTTGAAGCTACAGACACAGATAGAACTTATCATTCGGGAATTTTTATTGATATTTTTCCTAGTGACAATACTGTTATGGATGAAAAAATTAGAAGTAAACAGATTAGAAAAACATTTATGTGGGCAAGAATATGTGTATTAACAACATATAAGACTCCAAAATTGCCAAAAGGTATGACGGGATGGAAAAAGAAGGTAGCCCATTTTGGTTGCACTTGTATCTATTATTTTTTGAAAATATGTAATATGAATAAGCTTTGGGCATATAAGCATTATATGAAGCATGCAACAAAATACAATAATGAAGATACAGGGATTTTTATGGATTTAGCATTGATGTATTCACCAGATAGATTGTTGGTAAAAAAGGAAAATGCATTTCCGTTAACAGAATTGGAGTTTGAAGATTCGACAATTAAAGTATTTAAAGAACCTAAAATTTATTTAGAAAATTTATATGGAGATTATATGAAGTTGCCACCGGAAGAAGATAGACACGATCATTTTGCGGCAGTTTTAGATTTTGGCGACGGAAGTGAAATTTTTTATGGAAAATAATGTGGAAGTAAAGAAATTAAGTCTGAAAAAAAATATGATTTATAACTCGTTGGGGTCAATATTTTATTTGGGTTGTCAATGGTTGATAACGGTATTAGTTGTAAGACTTGCATCGTATAGTGATGCAGGAATGTTGTCTTTAGCGATGTCAATATCAAATATATTTTTTACGGTAGCTACATTTGGTATCAGAACATTTCAAGTATCTGATTATAATAATAAATATACAGAAAAGTTATATGTAAAGACTAGATTTTTTACATGTACAGTAGCGATGGTTTTCTGTATTATGTTTGCGTTGGTAAATGTAGAGTATACCAAAACTCAGATATTAGTAATTGTTTTATATATGTTTTATAAAATAATAGAAGCATTTATAGATGTATTAGCAGGCATTCAGCAAAAAAAAGAAAGAATGGATTATATATGTATTTCATTCGTTCTTAGAGGTGTGTTGTCTTTATCTGCATTTGTTAGTATTATTTTAATAACAGGTAGTTTATTATATGCGATTATAGGTATGATAATTCTTACAGCAATGATTTTGGTATTTTATGATTTAAGAATTTGTTATAAGATAGCAGATTTAAAAACTGTTAAGAATGATACAGGAGTAAGGGATGTAATGTCTGAGTGTTGGACGTTGATGTTGAATACAATGTTTTTGTCAGCATTGGTTGCAATACCAAGATACTTTTTAGAAGCTATATATGACAATGAGATGTTGGGAATATATGCAAGTGTTGCGACTCCAACAGTAATAGTACAAACAGCATGTAATTTGATATATAATCCGTTAATATCAAAATTAACGCATAATTATACAATCAAGAATAAAAAAGAATATATTGCAATTATCAAAAAATGTGTGATTGCTGTAACAGCCTTCTTCTTGTTATCTGTACTTATAGCGGCGATTTGGGGGAATTGGGGAATGAAACTGTTGTTTGGAAAAGAAATAGCAGATTATGTATATTTACTGATTCCAATATTATTTACAACATTCTTTATTGCGTTAATTTACTTTTTTGGAATGTTACTTACGATTATGCGAAAGCTTAAAACATTAGTTACAGTAAATGGAATATCAGCGTTGATAATATTACTAATATCGCCGTTGTTGATAAAAAAGTTTGCACTGGACGGTATTAACTACACATTATATATAGGATGTGGAATTGATTTATCCTTATTGATTTATATGGTTACAAGAGAATCAAAAAAGTATTTTAGAAGTATAGAAAGTTCACAGTAGACGAATTAAACAGAAAGGAAAAATGTTATGAATATTATATATGCAGCAAATGATAATTACTCGGGATTTCTGGGTATATCAATGCTTTCATTATTTGATAACAATAAGAATGTAGAAGATATTACTGTATACGTTGTATCTAATGGTATATCAACAGACAATATTAATAAATTAAAGAGTGTGGCAGATTTATATAATAGAAATATTGTTATTGTTGAAAGTGGAGATTTAAATAAAAAATTTGAATTTGAAGCTGATCTTTGCGGATATAATTTGACTATTATGACAAGATTGTTCTTAGGAACTTTGTTGGATAATAGTGTTGAAAAAATAATGTATTTAGATTGTGACACTATTGTATATGACGAATTGACAGAGTTCTACAATGAAGATATAGAAGATTATTATTGTGCAGCTATACCAGAATTTATTCTTCCAGATGAACATAAAGAGGAAATTGGACTTAAGAGTGGAGATTTATATGTAAATTCAGGTGTTTTGTTGATTAATCTAAAGAAATGGCGAGAGGATGATTTGCAGACAAAATTTATTGAATATTTTAAAGAAAAAAACGGAAAGCTTTTGTTTGCAGACCAAGATATTATAAATTATTGCTGTAAAGATATGATAAAGGTAGCTAGTTACAAATTCAATTATGCACCAAATTTAAGACATTTTTCTTCTAAGGCAGTAAATAAGATTCAACCAAGGTATAAAGAAGATAATAAGGCTTTGCAAAAAAGACCAGCAGTTATCCACTATATGGGTGATGAAAGACCTTGGGTGAAATGGAATCATAATCCATATAGACAGATTTATTATATGTACAGAGACAAATCACCATGGTGTGATCAAAAAATGATTGGTGGAAAGTTCTTGTATATGCAAGTTTATTTCATATTGAATATGATAACTAGAATTTGTCCAAGTTTTAGAGTATGGTTCTTTAAAAATATTGGTAGAATGAAATTTAAATGGTTTGGTAAACAGTAAATTTTGGAGGAAATAACAAATGTACCTTTCAGAGTTAAGTAAAGGCAGAAATAATAATTTGGATATTATGAGATTTTTTGCAGCCATATTAGTTATAGTATCTCATTCAATACCTATCAGTATGGGAGCCGGATATGCTGATTTCTTATCAGGATGTACAGAAAGTAGATTAAGTCTTGGTGGACTTGCTGTTGGTATGTTTTTCTTGATTGGTGGGTTCTTGATTGCCAGAAGTGTAGAAAACAAGAATAATGTAAAAGATTTTTTTGGTGCTAGAATTAAACGTATATTTCCGCCATTAATACTTATGGTTATTATTGTAGTAGTTTTTGTTGGTCCTATAATGACAAATATGGGTATCGTAGAGTACTTTACTAATAAAAACACATATTTATATTTGTTAAATGCAGTAATGGTGCCGGTCCATAACTTACCAGGTGTTTTTGAGAATAATATATATCAAAATGTTGTAAATGGAGCTTTATGGACATTACCAGTTGAGTTTGTATGTTATATATTGTGTTTTATCGCTTTCAAG
>CAZESO010000208.1:0-4481 GCA_964515325.1 uncultured Roseburia sp.
TTCCATTTCCACCATTATACCACACCTAACCATTCTTTACACCAATAAACGACAATCGAGTAGGAGAAATTTCTCATAATTAGTAGCATATTTTTTTGCATTGTTATATAATATGTGTACTATTTTTAAGGAGTAATTACATATATGCTTACATTTATCGACGAAAGTGGATATCCTCGCCCTACTGATTCAACAAAGAATCCTATACTATTGGGCGTTTGTATCCATGAAAATGATATAAAACCAATAACTAATCAAATATACAAACTGAAAGATTCAATTTATGGCAAACAAGATGAAATTAAGTCTACCAAACTAATTCGTGAAGCAACCATTACCAAAAACCGTACAAATAACAAAGCATATGTTGATGGTATGGTGGACATTATTACCTCTTACGATGCTGCTATTTTTGCTATTATTATGGATAAACCTGACGAACCTATCATTGTTCCAGAACATCATCTTCCAAAGCAATACTATCTTCTCCTAAAAAAGGTGGAATTTTACTGTAATCATCATCACTATGGCAAAGCGATGATGATATTTGATGAAGTACATGAAGATGCCGATAGAAAGATTGCAGAAGCTATTACAGGATTCCTTTTTAAAACTAATTTTGGGCGCTCATTCCATCATATTTTGGAAATGCCTCTATTCGTAAGTTCTGCTGTTACCCCAGCAGTACAATTTGCTGATATTTTTGCAGGTATTGTAAGGCATTACTATGAAAATGAACTTGACCAAAAGGCACCAGAAACTGAATTCCAAAAATGGATTACAGAACTTTTTGCCAAATTACATAGTCTTACAGAAAATAATCATATTCCAAAATCTCATTACATAGAATATGGGTTTCAGAAAATCGGCAAAAACTTTTCATATCCTGTAAATGATAAACTTTCTTCTGATGCTGATAACAACATCCTTTATGAAAAAAATGCCGATATTTATGAATAATTTTCAGTTGACTTCATACAAATATGATGTATAATATTATTAGAGTCATATGTTGTTCCGTCCTGGAGCTGCGTAGGACTCGTGATATTAACAAAAGTATCGCACCTGCAGTTTAGCAGGTGCGATTTTTCGCTACTGATTTTTAAGTATATATCAGAATATCTTCTATCAAAGACTTCTAAAATCTACCTCTCCTTTTGATTTCCATTAATTCGATATATATATCTCTTGTTAATTTAGATAATGGTCTCTTTCCCCAATTTTCTTTACGAATATCATTCATATATATTGTACTAATTACATCTTCCTTACTTTTAAATAATAACGGATGTCTTTTCAACAATTCATTAACTCTATTTTCATTAGTTATATAATGTTTTTTTATTATATCCGTAACATAATCTTTATGATTGTTATACAAATCTTCTAAATGAAGTTTTTCATTTTGAACCTCAATTTCATGTGGCAAGTTTCCTTTTATATTGCATATATGTATATCAAAGTCTTGTGAAAGTCCATGTACAAAATTTGAAAAGCTTTTATCTTTATGCTTATACATCTTAAATATTATTTCTTCACCAAATTCATCTTCGTACGGATATAAAATTGCATTACCTTTATCTGCTGTATCCAGTTTTGATTTAGCCATATTACAAATACTACAGCTTGGTACTAAATTCCAAACAGATAATGCTAAGTATGGATAATATGTTTTAGGAAAATAATGGTCAAATTGAGGTCTAACATGACCTCTATCCAAAGTTATTGTATATTACCTATTACAATAAGGACATACCCTCATATTAATTTTTTTTAATATTTCATTCGCAGCTTTTCTTGCAACAAAATTATCATATCTAAAATAATTGTCTATTAAATCATTCGAATAATCGCGACCACTTTCTATGTCATACTTTCCTATCATTTTTATAAGAAAAAGCATCTGTTGCTTATCTGCTAATAAAATCTTAATCAACATATCTTCTTTCAAATTATTATGACAATCAAATATTATTTTTTACAATTTAGGATGGTTAATTTTAAGTTTAGACGCCATTCTATTGTCTTTCAGAATCTTAATAACTCCTGTTTTAGTATTCTTAGCATCATTAATAACTATATCTTCTATTTCTTTTCTTTCTCTATCACTCAGTTGTATTTTTATCATATTTTTTTACCTTTAATTCTTGAATTGTTTCTTCTATTTGTATTCTTTGTTTTTCCAAGAGTGCTATTGTAATATCGAGTGCATCTTCATTTACAATTTTTTTATCCTCTCTAATACCACAATTAGTTTTTCTCTCATACAAGCAATGTGAATATAGTTATCACATTTCGGACATCGCCAAGAACTTTCAATTAATTCATTCACATCATTGTAAAATATCTCACAAAAAGAACATTTATATTTTTTATCATATCCTATTGTATATGTACTCATTTATCACCTCTTTCAATACTCATATCTATTTTAATTACTCATATTTTATCATAAATATATAACAAAAAAAGAACTAATATTCCACAGCACTATTTTCTTTTATGTATTAAAAAAAACTCCCATCACCTATATCTCTATAAGCAATGGGAGTATTATTACCCGAAGTTTCACAATACCATCCAGACCTCAGCTTCAATGTCTTTCCACTGATTATGTCTTAGATATGCACCGCAATTTCTTCTATATTCTCTTGCATGTTCAAAGTCAAAATTCACTTTAAACAGAAAGCATTCATTATCGAATAAGCATTCGCCTACTTTTGAGCGATAGCAGCCTGTGGGGGATTGGATGAGGGGTAGGGTATTAACATATAAAAATTATCACTCTTTACTTCATATAATAATTATTGCGATACATCCTCTCTAAGCCCCTCAAACCTTGCATGCTTATTGAATTTTTCTTTTCCTTCAATAGGTTTCATTGTCACAAGGATTTTTTTCTTCTTTCTTTTAATATTCTTTTTTATAGCGTCTATATTATTTATTTTTGCTTCTGTATATTGCACAATATATTTATCTGCTTTAAAATCAACACCTTGAATACTAAATTCCGGATTTTCAACCTCTCCAACCAACCCGTATGCATCATCAACATAGGTTACTATATCTTCTGGAATTTTATCATAATCACACCTAATAGAATTGTCAAAACTCATTATAATATTTTGCCATTTTTCGTTTAATGAGGCTGACATTATCATAGCATTAAAATAATCATTTACTGTCACTTCATCAAAATCCACATCAAATTTACAACCTAATTTATTTTCTATAGAAATTAAAGCTCCTATATATCTTACCCAAAAATCTGCATTTTGAAATATCGCATCTTGAACATCTTTCTCTTCTACATTAAAAACAACTATATCTTTACCATTCACTCTAATAGCAACTTCTCTATTGTTATATATGCTTTCGAATAATTTTTCTCTACATAACTGCGTTTCCAACTTCATACCATTGATTTTTGTAAAAGTAATATTGGTTCGTCTTTCTATCTCATTAAGCGTTAATTTAATATTAAATCCTTGCTCGTTCGTAACATTTCCAAAAACAAGCTTTCCAAACTCCATACATGGTAATCTTCGTAGCATAACGGGAATAATTATATTTTTTGATACCACTTGAATTTCAATAGCTTCTGGAAATTCAGGTGGAGCTATTATTGTCATCATACCTTCGTGATGTTTTACTATAGGATATGGGTCTTCATTATCTCCTAAATACTCCTGATGAGCCTTCGTTTTTAATTCAACCGTTGTCTGTGTTCTATATGCGTATTCCCATGGCATTTCACTCTTATCCATATTCGGATATTTTTTATAATCTATTTCATAGACACCTTTTATTTTTTTAGGATACAACTCTAATGCTTCTTTTGTTTCAGGCGTACTTATTAGTTTTTCCAATTTTGCACTATATGTAGCAGAATAATATGGATATAACGGATGTGTTGTTTTTAATGATGATAACAAATTTCCAACAAAATCTTGCACTTCATCATATTTTCGACATTTAGCCATTAAAGGGATTATCTCATTTAAACCATTGACATTGATATTAACATTATCTACTTGACTACTTTGAATGGTTAAATTATTATCCCCCTTAACTTTTGCTTCATTTTTAGAAAACATACGCCTTAATATCATCTCTTATCGCCTCCAGTTATATCTACATTCTGAAGCACTACATTGTTATTACCTTTTATCTTCGATTTAGCTTTTCTTTTTTCAACGCCCTGACCAACAAGTACTCCTAATCCAAATATCAACAAAGGCATAACAATATCACCTATGACAAATTTCCAGTCTATACTTTTTAACCACTCCATAGCAATTTCTCCTATCATCAATATTAAATTTCTTTATAGAACCTTAAATAAGTTAAATTTATTATCAAAATTTAAAATATCTTTCTCAATCTTTAGACCAATATTTTCTCCATTTAATCCTATAAATGTTGAAATATATTCATTTAAAAAGAATTCCTTACTTTTCTCATCCCAAGTGTCAAGTAAG
>CAZESO010000209.1:0-4475 GCA_964515325.1 uncultured Roseburia sp.
CTGATATGATCCGTAATGAGTCTGATAGAAACATCCTTAGCCTCATCAGTCATATATGTTACATTTGCTAATTCACAGATTTTATCTCTGATAGCTTTCATTGTATCAATATCAAATACAGAATCAACATCCTGAATAACTACAGCAAGTCTTTCAAGACCCATACCTGTATCAATGTTCTTCTGACTAAGCTCTGTGTAATTACCCTTGCCATCACCTTCAAACTGTGTAAATACATTGTTCCAAACTTCCATAAATCTGTCACATTCGCATCCTACTTTACAGTCAGGCTTACCACAACCGTATTTGATACCTCTATCGTAATAAATTTCTGAACATGGACCACATGGACCTGCGCCGTGCTCCCAGAAATTATCACATTTACCATTTTCATCTCTATAGAATCTTGTGATTCTGCTTCCATCTACGCCAATTTCCTTTGTCCAGATATCGTACGCTTCATCATCCTCACAATAAATTGAAGGATATAATCTATCCTCCTCTAATCCAATAACCTTTGTCAAAAATTCCCAAGACCAAGCAATTGCCTCATGCTTAAAATAATCTCCAAAAGAAAAGTTACCAAGCATTTCAAAAAAAGTTAAATGTCTTGCTGTCTTTCCAACATTTTCAATATCACCTGTTCTAATACATTTCTGACATGTTGTAACTCTTTTTCTTGGTGGAATCTCCTGACCTGTAAAATATGGCTTAAGTGGTGCCATACCTGAGTTAATCAATAACAAGCTGTTATCATTGTGTGGAACTAATGAAAAGCTGTTAAGTTTTAAATGATCTTTACTTTCAAAAAATTCAAGATACATTCTTCTTAAATCGTTTACACCGTAATTCTTCATGACTTCCTCCGACAAAATTTAATTGGCTTAAACTTATTTTTCCTGCGCTTTAGAATCTTTTCTATCACGCAATTTCTTACCAACCAATACACCCGCAACCATAACTGCGGCAATAATTACAAATTCAACTGAACTAAATAATAATTGTTTAATAAACTCCATAACCAACACTCCTTTTTTGTGTCTAAATACCCATTTGACAACTTAACAAAGTTTATCATATGAATATTTAAAATTCAAGTTAATCCATTAATTTAAGAAAATTTAATGTTTTTTTTATATTTATTATATATAATATATTAATATATATATCATACCCAGTTTCCTGTCTCAAGAAACTTCTCTGACCTGTCTGTCGCTGCTTTAATAATATCTTTTTCAAAACCTATTATTCCAAGCAATTTTATGGCATTTCTACTTTTTGCCCTGCCATCAATAAGTTTGTAATTAAACTTTACATCATCATTTTCTATTTTTTCCTCAAAATGATAATTAGCATAATACTGTTCAAGAATGTGTGTAAGCTCAATATCATGAGTTGCAGCAAAACACATAACATTATTGTCATATAAATATTTCAAAAGTTCAGACGAAGCAGAAATTCTTTCAACTGTATTCGTACCTCTCAAAACCTCATCCACAAAGCATATTACATTTTTATTTTCTTTAATCTTATCAACAATACGCTTCAAGCTTTTGATTTCAACAATATAGTAACTTTCGTTTTCTATAAGATTATCCTTCAAAGACATTGATGAATAAATGGAATACATTTTTGCTGCATAATTCTTACAAACACCTGTATATATTGTCTGGCTCAAAATTGCATTTATTTCAATCATTTTTAAAAATGTTGATTTACCTGATGCATTAGAACCTGTAAGCAAAACAGGTGAATTCACATTAATGCTATTTTTAACCGGATTAACGATAAGAGGGTGATATCCCTCATCCATAACAAGCTTAAAATTCGAATTATCATCAATAAATTCAGGTATTGCATAATATCCGTATTCTTCTGTCAACATTTCCCTGTACGAAGCTACTGCATATGCACTTTCTATTCTTCCCATTATTTCAAAAAGCTCATCCACTACATCAAGCCTGTCCATTGTCTGTTTTAACATAGAATTAAATTTCATTAAATCCACATGAAACATCATTCTGACATATTCCATCAGCATTTCACCAATAGATTCTTTTACACTGTTGGAAGGTAACAAAAACACTCCTCTTTCAATGTTTTTCAAATCAGCTGTAAGCTCATCAATCTTTTTATTATATTTATCTAATTCTTTTATTGATAATTTTGATATCTCTTTTGAATTGATTATCAACCTTACCAAATAGCTGAAACATATAAAATAATTATCAATTTCAGCCTTTGTACTATAGTATTTCGCTATATTTGTTCCAACTGATGCTATAAAGAAAATCACACCAATAGGTGGTTCAACCAAAAGCACAACAAATGATGCTATAAGTACAGACACCATAATATAATGCTTTACATTGCTTCTCTGCCCCAAATCACTCAATCTGTGAATGAAATCAAAAATAGATATTGACCTTGTTCTTCCTATATTAGCAAAAACACGTTCAACCTTCATTCTTTCTTCTTCATTATTTGCAAAATATTCCACCAATTCATTGAATTCACGCAATTCATCCAAAGAGGTCTTTCCCTTACGAAGCATATAATATAAATATTCTTCGCCAACAGATGATTGGGTATTGTTCATCTCTTTAAATACCCTGTCCATATCAACATCATTCCATGTGATATCATCAATATCATCATCCAAACCATTTTTCACTTTGATATAGTCAAAGTAATGTCTGATTTTTTCAAATTCTCCCGCTCTGTATTCTCTGGTGTTTCTTTTTCCATATGCACTCTTGATGTTAGTCATCAAAACATGTTCCCTTTCCTTTGCATATCTTATGCTATTCACCAAAAAGAATACAAATATTACAATTGCTATAATCACATAACCTATTATTTCCATTTTTTTACTCTCCTTAATATAGTATTATATGATTATAGCACAATATAAATTTTATTCAATAATACAATTTTAATTCTCAAAGTTGGTGTTAGCACTCGCGTTTGGAATTTATATTTGTGAATTTACTCTTATATAATGATACAAATAACTCCACCTTTGCTGTCATTTGTAATTTTTTGCAATGTTTCCTGCATTTTCCCCTGTGTTTCATCAGATAACTTGTCGATTTTGTTCCTTATTCCGTCATTTACTATCTGTTCGATTGTTTTTCCGAATATATTTGTATTCCACATTCCCACTTCATTATTCTCATTATCTTTTATGAATCTGATTAAATCTTCTGCCTGTTCTTCGCTTCCTACAATAGGTGCAATTTCCGTCAAAATATTCGTTTTTATCATATGTATCGATGGAGCCTGTGCTTTAATTTTAACACCAAATTTATTGCCATTACGTATAACTTCCGGTTCTTCGAGAGTTATTTCATCACGAACAGGTAAAACAACTCCATATCCTTTTGATTTTACTTCACTTATTGCATCTTTTACTTTTTCAAACTCATCTTTCATAGATGATAGATTTTTAATTGTATGCACAAGCTCATATTCATTAGCTATTTTTTCTCCTGTAAGCTCGCTTAATATATTGTAATACACATTCTCCTTTACATTGACATTTAACCCCACAACACCTTTTGACATATCCTTATTCTTAACGCTAATATTCTCAATATTTTCCTCTTCTATTCTCAAAACATCATCCGTTATATCTTTCATATAATTAGAATCTTTAATAATATTTTTTGCAATTTTTATTATTGTTCCCTTGAGCCAATGACCATTTTCCAGTATTTCAATCCATTTTGGTACATTAAATACAATTTCTGTCAAAGGAAACTCAAAAAGAATGCTGTTAATAATATTTAATATATCTTCCTTCTTTAATTGCTCACAATTAACAGGCAAAACCTTAACATTGTGTTTTTCCTCAATTTCACCGGCAATTCTAACAGTTTCTTCCGAATATGGTCTGTTAGAATTCAGCAGTACTATGAATGGTTTTCCAATATTTCTTAATTCATTAATTGTTTTTTCTTCTGCTTCTATGTAATCATTTCTTTCCAAATCACTAAAACTTCCATCACATGTAACCACCAAACCAATGGTAGAATGATCATTTATTACTTTTTTTGTACCAATTTCTGCTGCTTTGGTAAAAGGAATTTCATATTCAAACCAAGGAGTCTTCACCATTCTTTCATTATCATTCTCAATATGACCTGTTGCACCATTTACCATATAACCAACGCAGTCAATAAGTCTTACACTCACTTCGGCATCTTCTGTAAGCTTAATCTTTGCTGCTTCCTTAGGCACAAATTTAGGTTCGGTAGTCATAATTGTCTTTCCTGCACTTGATTGTGGTAATTCATCACTTGTTCTTGCCTTGACATGTTCATCTTCAATATTGGGAATTACAAGCAAATCCATAAAACGCTTAATAAATGTAGATTTTCCTGTTCTTACAGGACCAACTACCCCTATGTATATTTCACCATTTGTCCTTGTTTTTATATCATTGTATATTGAATAACCTTCGGTTTTTGTCT
>CAZESO010000210.1:0-4470 GCA_964515325.1 uncultured Roseburia sp.
ATCCCCATATAAAAGCACATTATTAGCCTCTCTGCCTTCAAGAAAATCTATTGTATTGTCAATAAGCTTTTTCTTTTGAAGTTCGTATCCCACTAAATCAGATAAATATGTATGCTCAACGCTTATAACCGGTGACAAATATGGTATACCATTATCAGTCGTCATAATACGAAATGCCTTGTGAAGCCCAAGCTTACCAACGCCATTTGCCTTATAGAAATCCACAACAATACTATAGAACTCCATAACATTGCCGGCCTTTGACAGATTAACTGCCAAATCACATATTCTGTCTCTGATTCGTTTATTAAATATCTTACTGTTTCCATCCTTATGCTTATAATTCAAAAGTAACGAAAAACACTCTATTTCAAGAATCTCATCAAGCTTTGCAATATCCACATCAAACAGTTCCTTAAATATAGCAAAATCATGCAATGCCATATTATTAACAGAACCTTCTTTTTGTCCTAACATCTCACATGACATTGAAAAAGCATTCTCATTATTGGCAATACAAAATGCAAGAAATGCATGATAGAGATTCCCTTCAAGTCCAAAAGAATCTGCCATCATTACAAGCTCACCAACTGCCACAAATGCCTCTTTAATGGTTTCCTCCTTCAATGAAGAATATGGCAGACAACCATTATTCTCCAAACAACCATTAATAATGTAACCCATTTCATAAAAAATACTACTATATTCAAAATTTCTATAAACTATTGTCTGTTCTATATTTATCATCGCAAATCTCCTTAGTAATTACCTAAAACCTTCATATTTATTGATTCTTCATTAATGCCACGAAGAGCGTTCTTGATGGCAGGTTCACTTAAATTACCTTCCACATCAATGATAAATCTATATTCCCAAGTCTTACCTTCTACCGGTCTTGATTCAATTCTTGTCATATTAACATTATTATAAATAAAATGTGACAAAATGCTGTACAACGAACCTGTCTCATGAGGAATTTCAAAACATATACTAACTGTCTTGGCATCCTTAGCATATATATTCTTATTACTTACAACTATAAATCTTGTTGTATTCTTGTCATTACGGTTAATACCCTCATCAAGAACAGATAATCCATGAAGCTTAGCTGCAATCTTACTTGCTATGGCTGCCTGAGATTTATCGCCCTCATCCTTAACCTTCTTGGCACTAACTGCTGTATTCTGCAAGCTCACAGTTTGCCACTGTCTGTTCTCGTCCAAATATTTATTGCACTGCATCAATGCCTGTGGATGTGAATAAACTGTTTTAATATCACTTATTGTAGCACCTTCAAGTCCAAGGAGCATATGGCTGATTTTAATATCAACCTCTCCAACTATGTAATTATCATAATTTGCAAGCAAATCATAAACCTCACTTACACTTCCTGCTGTGGAATTCTCAATAGGAATAACAGCATAATCTGCCTTTCCATTCTTGACTTCCTCCATGGCATCCTTCCATGTAACAACATTGTAATTGTCAACATCTTCGCCAAAATATTTAATCATAGCTTCGTAGGCATATGCGCCTTCCACACCCTGATATACTACTTTCACGCCATCTTTTTTAATATAATCAACTTCATTAAAGTCAATCTCATTTATCATATTATGCTTAGCCAGAATCTGATACTGGAGCTTTCTGCTGATAGCCATAATCTGCTTAAATATTTCCTCAGCACCTTTTTCATTAAACTCTCCATGAGCCAATGATTTAATCTTCTCTATCTTCTCCTGTTCCCTCTGTCTGTCTAGAACAGCCTTGCCATTAGCTATTTTATACTCAGCTACATTTTTGCAAAGCTCCATTCTCTCCTCAAATAATCTTTCTATCTCCTTGTCAATGACATCAATCTCATCTCTTATCTGTAATAAGTCCATATTATGTTTTTCCTTTCCAAATACTACATTTAATTATACCATATTAAAGTATTAGTGTTAAGTTAAATCATCTTTTTTCTTTCCCCAAATAACTTTTAGAAGTCCAATTACTCCTGCAATCTCTAATAACATAAAAAACAATTTCGATATAAATGTGTTATTTATTTTATCAAATACCGTAAATTCACCACTTACCAAAGCCATTGTATTTATACACATATGCAAAAATATAGGGGCCAAAATTGACTTATACTTATCATATATATACAACAACACTATTGCACATAGAAAAGCATACAAGCCCTGTATCAGATTCATATGAACCACCCCAAATACTACTGCTGCCACAATCACTGCTATCATCTTGTCATAGTACTCTTTTATACGTTTATAAAATAATCCTCTGTATACAAGTTCTTCTGCAACAGGCACTAATATACAAAGCACCAACACTCTAAACGCCAAATTACTTTGGTCATAGCTTTCCAAAATTTCTTCATAACTTCCCAAAATATTATCTAATGGAAGTATTGTTACAAGCTTTGTAAAACCAAGGCACATACATATTCCTAATGGCACTAGCAAATAAAATCCACCAAAATCAACTGCCCCAAAATGTTCCTTAAATGTTCTGAAACTATGCCTATCTTCATCCTTCTTCATTAAGACAATCATAACAGGTATAGTTATAATCATTGTAAGAAACATAATTAATATGGTATTTTCATTCATTATTTGCGAGCTTACACTTAACGCTCCACCTGATTCCCAAATATTAACCCCTACAAAATACCATAACATTATAGATTGTACTGTAAGGTTTATTCCTAAAAACACTACCACTGGCAATATAATTCGCCACATTTTGTCAACTGCTGTCATTACTCCTCCAATATCAATTCACTTACCTTGATGTAATATGTCCGATATTCTTAATCAATACTGATATAGTACCATCCTGATTTGTTATAAACTCAATACTATCATTGCTATTGTACTGTTCCATTGGTATTTTAATTTCAATGCCCGTATCTGTTTTAAGAAGCTGCTTCTCATATTTTCTTGTTGTATTATCATTTTGAGGCTTAATAACCTCTTCAGTATTAATATGATATTTTTCAAGCTTCTCCTCAAATTTTTCTTTCAAATCAACTTTATCCTCAAATACCTTTGTCATCACTTCTTTAACAGATACAGCATTTTCTTCTGCCAATTCCTTATGAATAACACTTTTAGCCTTCATTTTTTCTTCGAACTGTTCAGATTCATTGAAATATTCTTTCTGTACAGCTTCCACTGCCTTTTCAACAATATCCAGCTTAGCCTTCTGTGACAAAGTTGTTCTACAATTTAAAAACATCTCAGAAAAATAATTAGTTTTCTTTCCATTAACCTCATATTTCTTCTCGATAATACGCACGGAACCATCTACAAGATTAATAATTGCAGCCTCGCTTAACTTCTGAGACTCTGATGGTAATGCAGCCTTATATTTAATAATACTGTTAACATTACTGCCCTCATTATTAAGTGTCTGATGCATATATGATTCCTTGTAATTCATCTTAAGCAATCCGATAAACTGAATTCCTTCAATCTCAAAACATGAAATAATAAGGTCAGCAGATGGAATATCAATATTAGAATTCATAATCTCATATAAAAGGGTTGCTATCTTTTTACTTGTTTCGATAAAATCTTCACCGGTTTCAATGGCTGTTCTAATTATATTATTAACATTTGATGTTTCTTCAAATGTACATTTCTTTATATCATCACTTTTTAAAACCTTATATATATGTTCTCTTAAAAAGTCTCCAAAATCCGAGCCAAAATCTAATTTATCATCTGATAAAACCGGCATTCCAACCGTACTGTCAAGAATATGTACTATAGTGTCTCTTAATGCTATTCTATCTTTATCCATTGTTTTCATTCCTTTCACATATTAAAACGCCACCCACTAAAACGCGGGTGGCTAAAAGTTCAAATTATTCTGCTGATGTTTCTTCTGGAGTTGTCTCCTGTTCAGAAGCAGATGTTGTTTCACCTTCAGCAGTTGTTTCACCACTTGTTGTTTCATCTGAAGGATTTTCTAAATTATTACCTGTTGTTGTAGTAGCATCTGTTGAATATGTTGCATAGTATTCCTCTAACATTGACTGTAATTCTGCATTAGCAGCATCTATAGATTCCTGTTCTTTATGATTTCTGTAACCAGACCAACCAATCCATACAATCAATACAATTACAAATAAAACACCTGCAATCTTAGCAATAATTGCATTTCTCTTCTGCTTAGCAACATTTTTCTTTCTATTTGCTTTTTCCTCTTTATAACGATCAATTTTTTCCTGACTCATTATACAATACCTCTTCTTTCCTATCTTAAGTTCTTTCTCAACTCGTTATATTATATTATAATATTTTGATTTAGTAAATAACTTTTTTTGCCTGTCATGACGGCACACTATTTGCTTCGCTCATAGCGTGTGACACCTTGGCTATCACTACTTTGCCTGTCATGACGGCACACTATTTGCTTCGCTCATAGCGTGTGCCACCTTGGCTATCACTACTCTGC
>CAZESO010000211.1:0-4462 GCA_964515325.1 uncultured Roseburia sp.
GTAGGATGCTTATTTCTTTTTGTTATTACGATTATCTATAAATGATAGAGCCTCAAAGATTACTAACAATAAAGTTAAAACTTCTATTGTGTTCATGGACATCACCCTCCTTATGTACTAGAGGGCATCAAACATCGGAAACGGCATCCACAATCTATTGAATTATACAATGGTTATTATATCATTAAAATGAATATAACAGTTAGCGTGTCGGTTGGAAAAACTGGCTTTATAAGCTATTGTATAAGCTTTTATTTTGGTGTAAGATAATGAAAAGTAAATTGAACGGAAAAGAGGATTTATATGAATAAGAAAATTGGTGGGATTATATATGTTCATAGAAAAATAAAAGGAATTACACAAGAAGAACTTGGTAGAGAATTATCTGTAAGTGGTACTGCTGTTTCAAAATGGGAAAGAGGTATTACTTATCCTGATATAGAGATTTTTCTTAAGATGGCGGATTATTTTCAAGTGTCAACAGATGAATTGTTTGGGAGAAATACTAAAAGTGTGGATGAGGTTGGCAGATATAATGAAGATAATATTGAAGCTCTGGAAGTTGCAAGTGAACTATTGGATTGTCATAAACTAAGTTGTTTGGAAGGATTATTGGCTGTAGAAAAGAAGGCAGAAGCAGGGGAATTGAGTCCGTTTTTGACATTTGTAGTAAAGAAGAGTTTCGAATGCTTTAGACAAGAGATGTCAAGTGAGATGGTAAGAAAACTTTTAGATAATTATTGTGAAGCTGAATATAATAAAAAAGTTGCGAGAATGATTGTAGATGTTTTTGTTACAATGTTTGAAGGAGTGTCAGAACGCACTATTAAAGAGCTTATATCATCATACTTAGGAAGAACATATGAAGAAAAAATATTGATGAATATAGACTATAGAGAGATTGACAGACAGAAAGTATTGGATAGTTATAATTGTAAAGAGGTAGATGTAGAGGTTATTGAGGAATTATTAGTTTGCTCTGATGAAAATATAAAAATACTTATAAGGAATATAGATAATGCCATATTAGTGATTGCATTGAGTGGAGCATCAGGAAGCCTGTGTAAAAAGTTTCTTTCAAATATTTCTGATAAATTATTGTATTTTATTAATCAAGATATAAGGAATTGTGATGCGGGCTTGAAAGAGATAATAGATGCGCAAAAAGAGATGTTACAACTTGCAGTTGAATTGAATTTAATAGACGTGTAGTTAATGATGATGTATATGACAATATCTTGTTGAATAAATGCGGAAAATATTCTATAATTGACCCCAAGGGTGTAATCGGCCCACGAATATTTGATATACCTAGATTTGTGTTGAATGAATTAGATGAGAATCTGAATAAAACAGGTAAGCGACATATCTTATATGTTATAAATGAATTATCGAAAGCGTTGAATTACGATGAAAAAGATATTAAGAAACTATTTTTTATGGAAACGATGTTTGCAAATATTTGGTGTATTGAAGATGGTGAAGAAATAGATGAAGATGTCATAAATATGGCATATGAAATATTAGAAGAAAGTTAGTTGACAAATGGAGGAAACAATGGGTACAGTTACAATTATAAAAGAAACAACCAAAAATCCTATCACTCTTATGGGAGAAAGAGCCGGAGTGTGCTGGGGTGCAAACATAGAGGAGGCAGAAAAGAATTTCACAAGAGGTCTTGATTGTCTCAAGTCAGGACATGGCAGAGTAATGGAATATGTTAATGTTGAGATGATTATTGATGGTTATTCTGCCAGAGTTATAAGAGAGTGGTACACTCATCTTGGTGGAGCGCCAACAAGACTTCAGGCCAGTACAAGATATATTAATTACAAAGAATTTGACTATGTGATTCCACCAAAGGTTGCAGCTAATGAAGAAGCAAAGAAGCTTTATGTTGAAACTATGGAAGCTATAACAAAAGCCTGTTCAGAACTTGAAGCAAATTGCGGAATTCCAAGAGAAGACGCAGCTATGCTTTTACCATTAGGTATGAGTACAAAGATTGTAGACAAGAGAAATGTTCGTAACCTTATTGATATGTCACATCAAAGATTATGCACTAGAGCATACTGGGAATATCGTGAGCTTATGAGAGATTTAATGAAGGCTCTTAGTGAATATTCAGAAGAGTGGAAATATTTAGTAGATAATTACTTTATGCCTAAGTGTGAATTAGTTGGTTATTGTACAGAAAAGAAGTGCTGTGGACGCAAACCATATAAAGAAATTTAAAGTTTTAATGAAAAGTAAGAAGGTAAATGAAACATGAAGTTTGTAATACAGAGAGTTACACAATCATCAGTAACAGTTGATGGAAATGTGATTGGAAAGATTGACAAGGGGTTTATGGTACTTATTGGCGTAGAGGATAGTGATACCAAAGCAATTGCTGACAAAATGATTTCAAAGCTTATAGGTCTTCGTGTATTTCAAGATGAAAATGACAAGATGAATTTGTCATTGAAGGATGTAAATGGTGAATTATTACTTATATCTCAATTTACATTATACGCAGATTGTAAAAAAGGAAATCGTCCATCATTTATTAGAGCAGGTAAGCCGGATATGGCAAATGAAATGTATCAGTATATCATTGATGAATGTAAAAAGCAAGTATCTGTTGTAGAACAGGGAGAGTTTGGAGCTGATATGAAGGTTGAACTTCTTAATGATGGACCTGTAACAATAATATTAGATAGTGCAGAAATAATGTAAAATATTTTAATTGTTCATCATCCTTAAAAAAGTCAAGACATAATTCAAACAGAATATTATAATTAACTCACATCGCGATGAAAAAGGAGTTAGATATGAGTTACCCTGCAAGTGTAAAAGCTGTTATATGCTATATTGAAGCGCATATAAAAGATGAGAAATTTAACTATGATGAACTTGAAAAAAGAGTTGGATTTTCAATGGCGCATATCAGAGATATTTTTGCTAAGAATACCGGATGTTCGTTTGCAAAATATATAAGGATGCGTAAAGTGAAATGTTCAGCATTAGATTTACTGTATTCAAATAAAAATATAATTGATATTTCATACAGTTATGGGTTTGCTAATCCTGAAACCTATACAAGAGCATTTAAGGCGGTAGTAGGTATAACACCAAGTTCATTTAGAAGTTTGCGCCCGATAGTTGGAAAAGAAGAGCTATTCAGTGGGGTATATGGTATCGGACTTCCTAAAGAAAAAGAGCGAAGGAGCGATATAATTATGAATAATGATGTATATAAGGATAATGAAAGTACCATTTTGTATGGTGTTCCAAGAGTTGCGTATGGAGTGTATGATGGCTGTACACCTTATCCAATATGTTTAAAGGCATGTGCAGAATATCTTGGAGAGGATATCGAGTACTATTTTACAATGGTATCATCAGCTGCGGCATTTAGATTTGTTTGGAATAATGAATGTTGGGATTTAAGTAATGTTGACATTTTCCATACTTTAGAAGAAAACAATGAAATATATGGATTTGCAGCGAAAGCTTTAGGCAGAGAATTTTCATTTTTAGGAAGGGATAATGATACCACGAAGGAAGAGTTCATTAGATTCATAAAGAAAAAAATTGATGAGGGGTATCCTTGTATAGCTTTGGGTATCATTGGGCCGCCTGAACCTTGTATTATTACCGGATACAGGAAGAATGGTGAAGAACTGCTCGGTTGGAATTTCTTCCAAAATGATCCTGAGTTTGCCGCAAATATTGAAATTGATGAATCTGGATATTTTATTTGTAGCAATTGGTGGGAAAATACTGATACACAGGCAGTTATGTGTATGGGTGCCATAAATGGTAAAAGGATAAGCAATGAAGAAATCATTGCTAATGGATTAAAGGTATTTAAACCAAGAGAGGAATATGGTTACAGTAAAGGTTTGTTGGCATATGATGCGTGGAAAATGGCATTAATGAATAAAAATGAGTTCATTGTAACTGATAACCTGTTTGTGTTGTTTGAGAAAATGCTGTGTCAGATGGATGCAATGTCATGCCTTACAGATGGAAGAGGAAAGGCATCTAGGTATTTTGAGCAACTGTGTACTGAAATAGGAAAAGAAGACTATAAAGAGATATCAAAAGCGTTTGAAAAATGTGTTAAAACCATAGAAAAGATGTGGGCATTATTTGGCGATACATCAGATATGGAAGGAATGCTTAAAGCTTTAGCTGATGAAGAGATTCGAAACAAGGTGTGCCAATTGATTGATGAGGCAAAGCAGGCGGATAGTGAAGCATATACTATAATGGAAAAACTGTAAATTGATAAAAACTATGCAAGAAAAAATTGCATAGTTTTTTTATTTTGTGCTATAAGAATGTGCTATCTAATAACATTAATCTCAAAGGCAGTAGTTTGAGGAGGAATACTCATTGTCATAAAGTCAGCATGACGGACTCTTACACGCATGCCAACATTAAGTTGGTTGAAATTAATAGGTTGACCGAATAT
>CAZESO010000212.1:0-4458 GCA_964515325.1 uncultured Roseburia sp.
ACTTGTTATATAAGCCATCCCTTACTTTTTATTCTCGATTATCTTTCAGACTTTCTACCATATCTACTTTAGACACCTTTCGTCTTAACAAAAATAACGAACCAAAATAGCTGCAACACACAAGGATTATAGTGTAAATAAAGCTTTTTGGTGCAATATATGCCTTAGGCATAACGCCAATAAATCCGGCAAGCCAAATCATAAATCCGTTTATTGAAGCAATAACCAATGGAATACTAACAATTATCCCTACAGGTAACAAAATATGATTTATACTTAATACTATTTGATTAATTTGTTTATCTTTGTAACCTAATACTTTCAGCATTGATATGTTCGCTCTATTTTCAGTTACCAACATATTAACTGCAACATATATAGATGCAACGCAAATGATTGCTCCTATTCCAATTAGAAAATATACCATTACATTCATTTGGTTTGACATATTTTGAAATTGTTCCTTGGAATCTGATTTTTTAATAGTCTGAACCACTTTAGAATCAGGTATATCAAGTTCTTTATCACTCATGATAACATTACTTAATTTCTTGTCAATTCCCAAAATCTTTGCAGCATTTTCTTTACCTGTGAATATGGCACTCTGCATATCATTATTTATAATTCCGTCAACCGTAATCTCATATTCTTCCAATGTAAGAGGATTACAAATAGTCATTTTATCTCCCTCTTCAATGCCCTGTATCATTGCCATAACATTTGTAATATAATATCCATCCTCCAGATTAATATCCTTTCCTTGAATATCTTTCAACTCCAAATAAGGATTGCTATCAGTTGTACCAATTATACTGAATTGTTCTCCTTCTTCGTTTTCAATTGCTGACATTATAACAGGCTCACCACCATATTCTTTTCCTTCTGTCAACTCATTAAGCACATATTGATACTCAAAGCTGCCCATTTCATCAACCATATTTTTCTTAGTGTTATCCATAGTATCCAACATACTGTAGCCTAATAGTGCTATATAGCTTCCAAGAAAAATGCCTAAAAATACCACAAAGGTTCTTGACGGACTACCAATTAATGAACGGAAAGCATATTTTAGACGGAATGATATCTTCTTTTTAACTAATAATTTTTTAGACCCTTTTTTCCCCTGTTCCGAATTACCATTCAATAAAAGAACTGTATCCTTTTTCAACAGCTTATTTACCTCATTCATTGCTGATAAAATATACATTACTGTAGGAATAATAATTCCAAGGATTGCTGCCAAGGGTTCCAAATGACACTCTATTCTCATTGGTTCATAATCCATTAATCCAACTTCACCAAATGGCTGTGCGAAGATTATAGTAAGTATTGCTGCCAATACACCACCAAACACTCCCGGAATCATTGCAAATCCTGCATAATGAAGCATTAGTCGTCCCTTTTTATAGCCAAGAGCAGTTAATGTACCTATAAGCTTCTGTTCAGATTTTACTTTACGCTTGATAACAATACTTACAAGAACCACAACAATTAATGGCATAACAAGTAAAATAATATATGACATAACAATAAACATTTCAGCCTGCATCTTTACCATATCAATTCGCATATTTTCCTTTGCTGATATGTATGTACGCATATGATATTTCTCATTTACTTCTTTTCGAAACTCATTTTGGTTATCTTCATTGTAGCACACAAGATAAAGACAATTTTCACTGCCTATACTTTCAAACTCTTCATCCGTTACATAGGCAAGAAAGAATGTTGTAACATTTTTATATGAATCATTTTCATTTTGAAGCATATATAGATAATCAGGTCTTTGAAAAAAGCCAGTCACCTTATATTCCTCATTTCCAATCTCTATCTTATCACCTATGGATACCTTATTATATACAGCATAGCCCTCTGAAATAATTATGTCATTATTTTCTTTAATATCTTCGCCTTCTGTTATACTATAAAGGTCTATTTCACTTGTTTTTTTGAACACTCTGGCTGTTACGCCATCTGTTTCTATATTGCTATAATATTGTGCTTCCAGATTTACATTATATTCTTTTTCCAGTTCTTTTATATCATCATCTGAGATAGGAAGATATGTTGTAAAATTGGCATCTTCCACATTTTGCGTCTCGAAAAATTTGTCACCAAAGTCCCAAATAGCTTCACCTGCAATATTCATCATAAAAAACAAAAATAATGACATTATGGTTAACACTGTTGAAGAAACATAAAATGACAAATTATGTTTTATACTTCGAAAATATCTTTTATTTAACTTCATTATATTTTCCTCCCTAAAGCACCAATTCAGCAGCGGTCTTTTTCTGTGTATTAATCTTGTTTTCACGAGCTTTACCGTCTTTTATATAAATAACTCTGTCAGCCATTTCTGCGATTGCTTCATTATGGGTAATAATAACTGTTGTTGTTTTATAAAGCTTATTTATCTTTTCTATGAATTCCAATACAGATTTTGAAGATTTTGTATCCAAGGCTCCTGTCAATTCATCACATAATAAAAGCTTAGGATTTTTTATAATTGCTCTGGCAATGGCAACACGCTGCTGCTGACCGCCTGAAAGCTCTTTTGGAAAACGATAACGATATTTTTTCATGCCCATTGCGTCCAATACTTCCTCAATATCCAACGGATTTTCTGCTATATCTGATACAACTTCGATATTTTCTTCTACTGTTAAATCCGGAATCAAATTGTAAAACTGAAAAACAAATCCAACATCTTCCTTACGATAATCAGTAAGCATGTTGCTTTTGTATCCTGATAGGTTTCTGTCACCAACAATTATTTCACCTTCATCCAGATGGTCCAAACCTCCCAACATATTAAGTAATGTGGATTTACCTGAACCTGAAGGTCCTAATATTACACAAATTTCACCCTTATCAATTTCTATATTTGCATTATCCAATGCATATACAAGTGTTTCTCCTTCACCATATTTTTTTATTGCATTTTTCAAAGTAATAAACATTTTTCATATCTCCTAACATATATAATTTGCAAATGTAATCCTATGTAAGCACAATTTCACTTCTCGCTGTTCTTACGCCTTGCAAATGCAATTCCGTGTAAGCACAATTTCACTTGCTAGGCTTTTGCATCAAAAAAACCAAGTATAGTTTAAAACTATACTTGGTTACATATCTAAAAATATATAGACTTCATGCATAGTTTCTACTATACATGAGTCTCGCAATTTAAAACAAGCCAGACCAAAAGGTCAGTATGTTGACTTGCTACGATATACGCTTGCTACTCCCTCATGGGATTATTAATAATAAGATAATATCACAATTCCAAGGTTTGTCAACCCTAACTTTGTTTTTTTACTTTATGATATTTCTTCCAATCAAGCAAGAATTTCCAACCCATTCCTGCTCATTATCAACTCTTCTGCCTTTTCAGCAAAATCCATCTTGTCACACAATTCCTTCATCTTAACCACAAATTCCTTCTGTGGCTTCCACGGACTGTCAGATGCAAACAATATCTTATCTACTCCATGATTCTTCACAATTCTAAAGAACTGTTCCTCTTTCATTTCATCAATAACATATGCTGTATCTAAGTATACATTCTCTCCAACAAGGTATTCTTCTACCTCATCCCAGAAATTCATACCTCCCATATGTGCAAGTACCATTTTTTCAGGTTTAACTTCCTTTAACATATCAAGTGTACGCTTCGGTGTACAATGAGTAACCTCAGGATATCCCACATCAAAACCGGCATGTGTAACAATAGCAAGATCTAATTCTGTCGCATAAGAAATAATTCTCTTGTACTTAATATCATCAATAAAAGTCTGCTGATAATCAGGATGAAGCTTAATCCCCTTAAATCCATGTGATACAATAAAGTTAAGCTCTTCCTTGTAATGTTCTGTATCAGGATGAATACCGCCAAAGGAAATCAACTTCTGCGCACCATATTCTCGCTCATTAAGTTCCATGGCAAATCTATGAATACTTTCAAACTGTTTTGGTGCAGTCACCACCGGAAGTACTACTGATATATCAACGCCTGCCTCTTCCATTGAAGCTAACAAACCATCCAACATACCATTACAATATGCGGGAATTCCACCTTTTTCAGATAAAGCACTAATTGTCTTTCCAGCTATTTTTTCAGGAAATATATGTGTATGAAAATCTAATATCATATCTTTACATCCTTCTAATCTCAGCCTTTGAAACAATTTCCAATGAACTTTCTTCTATTGCCTTTGCAGCCTTTTCTATATCAGATACCTTGATAACAATAGACGCATCATCTGTACCTGTTGAAAGGGCATACATATATTCAATATTAATATCACAAGCACAGAGTACTTCTAATACTTCCTGTAATTTTCCTGCCTTGTGAGCTATTTTTACAACAATAACATCATTTAATACTGCTGTAAATCCGTTTTCTGAAAGGATTTCTTTTGACTTTTTAGGATAGTCAACAATAAGTCTCAAAAG
>CAZESO010000213.1:0-4443 GCA_964515325.1 uncultured Roseburia sp.
TTCCTTTCGGCTTTTAATGATATTTCTATAAGTTTTTCACACAATGCATTGTAATCAACACCTGTTGCAGCTGCTTCCTGTGGAAGTAAGCTTGTAGGTGTCATTCCCGGTAATGTGTTTGCTTCAAGACAATAACAATTATTCTGTTCGTCAGTAAGCACATCTACTCTACAATATACATCTAATTTCAAAGCTCTTGCAGCTTTAACAGCGGCATTTTGAATCTTTTTTGTAAGTTCATCACTAATTTTTGCCGGACATACTTCTTTTGTCTTGCCGTTATATTTATTTTCATAATCATAATTTCCATCAGCAATAATTTCAATTACAGGAAGAGCATCATAACATATTACACCAACAGAAAATTCGCGACCTTGAATCTTTTCTTCGATAACAATTTCATCTTCATATTCAAAGCAATTATTAACTGCATCTACAAATTCTGCATAATCTTCCGCGAAATATACACCTATACTTGAACCGCCACAACTTGGTTTAACAACAACAGGATATTTAATTCCCATATCTTCCGGCTTATCATATGGATTATTCTTAGTAATGGAATATCCTTTCGCCATAGGAACATTATTGGCATTGAATATTGACTTTGTTACAGCCTTGCTCATAGCCATTGCACTTCCAAGCATATCACATCCTGTGTACTTTATACCCATCAAATCAAATGTTGCCTGAATCTTTCCATCTTCACCATTGCTTCCATGAAGCCCTAAAAATACAATATCTGCTTTACTGCATATATCTATAACATTAGGACCTAAGAATGATTTTCTTGTCTTTTTAATATGTTCTATATCTTTACCGCGTACTTTAATATCTTCCAATGCCACATCAATATCATAAGAATCTGAAAAACCTTCAAAATTTTCAAGACCTAAGAATACATCTAAAAGTATTGCTTTGTGACCATTTTCTCTAAGTGCCTTACATACTCCTCTGCTTGTAACCAGAGAAACATCTCTTTCTGTACTTGTTCCACCACATAATACAACTATATTCTTATTATTCATAGCTTAATACCTCGATAAATTTATTTTATTTCCAACAATAGCCAATTATACTACAAATTTAACTTCATGTGTAGCCTAAAATATTCATTTATTTTTGCAACCATATTTTTATATTCTTCATCTATAATATTGTACTTGCCATTTTCTATATCTTTCATTACATCTGATGTAAGTTTTAAAATATCAGCATCCCCAAAGACATCTGCCATTTTAAACTCCATATCACCACTTTGACGTACACCAAAGAAATCTCCGCTACCTCTAAGCTTCAAGTCCTCACTTGCAATAAAGAACCCGTCATTAGATTTATTTATTATATTTAATCTTTCTGTAGCATTTTTGCTTTTATTAGCTGATATAAATACACAATATGACTGATGTTCTCCACGTCCGACACGACCTCTGAGCTGATGTAATGATGCAAGACCAAATCTGTCAGCATCTTCTATAATCATAACCGTTGCATTTGGAACATTTACTCCAACTTCAACAACTGTTGTAGACACCAATACATTTATTTGATTTTGTGCAAACGCTTCCATAATATTGTTTTTTTCGTCAGCTTTCATCTTACCATGCAGATACTCAACAGATATATTCTCAGGCAAGCTTTCTTTCAACATCTTGGTATATGATACAACATCACTGGAGTCGATGTTTTCATTTTCCCATACCATCGGACAAATCACATACGCCTGTCTGCCTTCATTTACCTGTTTTTCAATGAATTTAGTAGCTTTGTGCCTTTCTTCCCTGTTAATTACACAGTTCTTAATAGGTAATCTGTTGGCTGGCAATGAATCTATTATAGAAATATCCAAATCACCATACATTATTATGCCAAGTGTTCTGGGTATCGGTGTTGCACTCATTACAAGAATATGTGGCGCTTTTCCTTTATTTGATAAACGTTCTCTTTGGCGTACACCAAATCTATGCTGCTCATCAGTAATTACCAATCCCAAATTGCTATAAACAACAGCTTCTTCTATAATAGCATGTGTTCCAATAACTATGTTTACTGTATTATTGGCAATTTCTTCATAAGCTATATTCTTATCCTTTTTCTTTGTTGAGCCTGTAAGCAATACAGGATTAATGTTAAGATTATGTTGTTCTTTTAACTCTAACAGACTTTCGTAATGCTGTTTAGCCAATACTTCAGTAGGTGCCATAAGTGCTGTTTGGTAACCATTTTTAACAAAATCTAACATTATAAGAAATGCAACAATAGTTTTACCGCAACCAACATCCCCCTGTATAAGTCTATTCATTAATTTACCACTTGACACATCATCATGTATTTCTATCAAAACCTTTTTCTGCGCATCAGTCAGGTTAAACTTTAAATTATCAATTATATTTTTTGATAAAGAAAAATCGTTAATTATTATCTCGCTATTTTTTGATACTTCATCATTTTTCAAGCTTCGAAGGGCATATAAAAACATAAAGAATTCATTGAAAACTATTCTCTTTTTTGCGTCTCGCAATTCTTCATATTTAGCA
Organism: uncultured Roseburia sp.; assembly: GCA_964515325.1. GTDB lineage: Bacteria > Bacillota > Clostridia > Lachnospirales > Lachnospiraceae > SVEL01. The sequence continues at coordinate 2,538 of CAZESO010000213.1, forward strand.
GGAAAATGTATTTTTTGTACCGCCTCTTTATATGACATCAGCTGAATATCTGTCAAAATCTGCTGTGGAAGGAACTCTTTTAATATCTCATCAACCTCCGAAGAATTGTTCAAATATTCTTTGACAGCCTTATTAATGGCATTACTTGTTATGCCTTTCTTTAATCTATATACAGGCTGCATTGTTCCTTGTTTTTCTTCATATTTATCTAATGTATATATTTCAGGCTGTTCCATTGCATCAATAATATTAAACTTACTTGATGTTACTCTGCCTCTGAAAATATACTTGTATCCAATTTTAAGCATTTTAGTTATATATGGCATATTAAACCAGGTAAGTTTAAGTTTATTGCCATCTTCATCTCTGACAAATACGTTTGTAATAGTCAGATTTCTAATTTTCTTCATAATCGGTGTTGTTGCAACGCTTGCTTTAATCGCACAAACACCCGAACAATCTGCATCTTTTATTAAAACAGGTTCTTCAAACACATCATAATCCCTTGGAAAATAATTTATCAAATCTTCGGGAGTATATATTTCTAATTTATTGAAATTTTGTGCTGTTTTTTCTCCTATACCTTTAATATCTGTTAACTTCATCTGCTAATCCTCTCAACTAAAAACAAATTAGCAAGAGTCTGCGTGACTCTTGCTAATTATGAACCATCACTTTAATATGACGATTATTCTACAGACATTACATAGTAATATATTGGCTGTCCACCAAAATTCACTTCAACATCAATATCAGGATATGCATTTCTGATTTCTTCAGCAACCATTTCTGCATCTTCCTCTGTTCTGTCAGCGCCATAATAAATACTTATTAATTCTGAATCATCATCAATAAATTCATTAATTGTCTCAAATGCAGTACTATTAATATCCTGTCCTACAGCAACAATACCTTTGTCACCAATACCCATTATATCATTTTCCTTGATTACTTTTCCATCAAGTTCTGTATCTCTTACTGCATATGTTACCTGTCCTGTCTTAACTCTGCCAATCTCTTCTATCATTCTCTCTGTATTTTCAGCAGTTGTTCTATCATCAATAAAGTTAATAAGTGCTGCAATACCCTGTGGGATTGTCTTTGTTGGAATAATAACAACTTCCTTGTCTTCAATAAGATATTGTGCCTGATTTGCTGCAAGGATAATATTGCTGTTATTAGGGAATACATAAACTGTATCCGCATTAACACTGTCTATGGCAGTCACAATATCTTCTGTACTTGGATTCATTGTCTGGCCGCCTTCGATAATAGCATCAACACCAAGTCCTTTGAATATCTCGCTTAAACCTTCACCAATTGACACCGAAATAAATCCAACAGACTTTCTTGGCTCTGTCGGTTTAACAGGCTCTTCCTTTATCTCAAATACATTATCATTCTCATCAAGAACTTCAACTTCGTTCACAGTTTCTGTCTCAACAACATCTTCCTGTGCAGACTCTTCATTAACGTCTGTTGTATCATTGTTATTATCAACTGCAACAGACTCTACTGTATTAGCTTCTTCAGCTGCCTTCTCAGCTTCCTTGAAAAGCTTTTCTTCATGTTCTTCACGCATATTGTCAATCTTCATACTTGTAAGAGAACCATAAGTCAATGCTCTCTGAATAGCAAGACCCGGATCATTTGTATGAACATGAACCTTAACTATATCGTCCATTGAAACGACAACAATAGAATCACCAAGGGATTCAAGATATGCCTTGAAATCCTTCTCTGTCTTCTCTGTATATTCTTTCTCAAGGTTAATGATAAACTCTGTACAATAGCCAAACTTAATATCCGATGTATCAACGGATTCACTTGACATTGATATGCCCGAGCCCCCCGCTGTGGCACCCTGTGTAAAATCGATTTCTTTGCCACAGAAAGCATCATATGC
>CAZESO010000214.1:0-4420 GCA_964515325.1 uncultured Roseburia sp.
CCGGACAGCTATGACATTAAGAAGGATATTGGTGTTGTAATGCAGAATGTTGCAGTGTTTGATGAACTTAATGTTTATGAAAATGTTGATTATTTCTGCGGACTTTACATAAAGGATAAAGAATTAAAGAAAAAATATGTGGAGGAAGCGATTGAATTTGTAGGTCTTGAAGATTACAAAAAGTTTCTTCCAAAGAAGCTTTCAGGAGGTCTTCTTAGAAGATTAAATATTGCATGTGGTATTGCTCACAAGCCAAAGCTTATATTCTTTGATGAACCAACAGTTGCAGTTGACCCACAGAGTAGAAATAAAATTCTTGAAGGAATTAAAAAGCTTAATGAAAATGGTGCAACAATCGTGTATACATCACATTATATGGAAGAAGTTGAGCAGATTTGTTCAAAGATTCTCATTATGGATGGTGGTAAGAATGTTGCCATAGGTACAAAAGACCAATTGAAGAAAATGATTAAGAATACAGAAACAATTACAGTGGATGTACTTGGTTTGACAGATGAAAATATAGCAAAAATCAAAGAAATTCCTCATGTATATGCAGTGAAATATGCGGATAATCAATTGGTGGTAAACTGTAGTGGCGGAAAACACAATATTGTAAGAGTTATCGATTACTTCCAGAGTAATGAGATTTCAATCGGTAGAGTTAATTCGCAACAGCCGACACTTAACGATGTATTCCTTGAAATTACAGGAAAAGAACTTAGAGATTAGGAAGGTGAATTTATGTTTTTTCATAATTTAAAATATGCATTTATAACAATGCTTAAAAATAAAACGGCATTAATATGGACATTACTTTTTCCTATAGCATTAGGTACATTTATGTATATGGCATTTGGTAATGTGTTTGAGGATCAGGCGTTATTTAGTGAAGTTCCTGTAGCAGTTGTTAAGGATAAGGAAAATGAAGCCTTTGAGACTATGCTTTCTGAGTTGTCAAAAGAAGGTGATGACCAGCTTTTGGTTGTGGAATATATGACAGAAAAAGAAGCAAATAAGGCTTTGAATGATGAGGAAGTAACAGCTATCATTCATATGGGTGATGAGCTTAAATTGACAGTTGGAAGTAATTCATATGAAGCAACTGTTGTTGAATCTGTTATGAATGAATATAAGAAACAGGAAAAGGTTATGACGGACATTGCCACAAATCATCCTGAAAATTTAGCAGGTGCCATTGAGAATCTTGTAGAATCAAAAACATTTTACACAGAGAAAAATACTTCTGATGGAAATCAGGATATGATGACAAATTACTTTTATGCAATATTTGCGATGAGTTGTCTCTTTGGTTCATTTGGAGCCATTGAAAAGATTGGAAAGTTGCAGGCGAATGTCAGTGCATTAGGTATGAGAAGATGTTTATCACCAAACTCTAAAATGATAAGTATTGTTTCGGAATTTGTAGCAATGATAGTATTCCAGACAGTAGTACAGATTATTGCTCTTGTATATTTTGTTGCAATTGGTGTGGATTTTGGAAATAAATACCCACAGATGGTAGGAATATTGTTCTTTGGTTCGTGTATAGGTATTGCCTTTGGTATTATTGTTGGTTCAATTTCAAAGGTTTCAGAAAATACAAAATCAGGAATATGTATTTCTGTAAGTATGGTAGTTTCAGGTATGGCAGACCTTTATGCAAATGGTGTAAAAGATATGATTGAGCATACCGTGCCAATCATTAACAGATTGAATCCGGCAGCTTTGATTTCAGATTCATTTTATGCGTTAAATATTTATGACACAAATGAAAGATATCTTGGGAATATGTCTATTCTTGGTACAATGACAGTGGTGTTATTGGTTATAAGTTATTTGGTATTAAGGAGGAATAAGTATGCAAGTGTTTAAATTGTTTTTTAAAGTACTTCGTAAATATATTGGTTCCATAATAATGTATGGTTGTATATTTATTGGTCTTGTAATGGGTATAATTGTTCCACAGGCTACAAAAAACAGTACAGAAAATTATACTCAGTCAAAGAGTAAGTTTGCAATTTTTGATAATGATGAAAGTGAATTAAGTTCAGCTGTTGTGGACTATCTTGAGGGTAGACATAAGCTCATTAAGATAGCGGATGATGAAAAGGAAACTATTCAGGATGAGCTTTATAATTTAAATGTAGACTGTGTTATTAGAATTAATGATGGTTTTGAGGAAGCTTTTTTTGAGGGAGAAGCCAGTGAGTATTTAGAAATATTTGAAATACCAAATGAAATCGGTTCAGTGTTGATTAAACAGCATTTGAACAGTTATTTAACAGTGGTTGACACTTATGTGGATGCAGGCTTTAGTGTGGAAGAAGCAGCTAAAAAGTCAGTAGATGCAGCGGAAGCTACGGTTGATGTGGAATTCGCCAGCGAAAGTAATAATGATATTAAACCAATTCAATATTTCTTTACATACCTTTCATGGGTATTTATAGCAATGTGTGTAGAAGCTCTTGCGGCTGTACTTATCGCACTTGGTAAAAAGGAAGTTAAAAATAGAATTGAGTGTTCTCCGTACAAGTTTGTAAGAATGAATATGGAAACAATCTTGGCAGTAGTTGTAACCGGAGCTGTAATATGGGCTGTATGTATGGTGGTGGCTATTGTAGGATTTTCAGGTGAGGCAAGTGTTGGAAATTTCATGCTTTATGCTCTTAATGCATTTTGTATAATGATAGTTGCTTTGGCGTTGACATTTGTAGTTAGTAAGTTAACTGAAAACAGACAGGTAATATCATTATTGGCAAACATTGCCGGTCTTGGAATGGCATTTTTATGTGGCGTATTTGTACCACTTGAAGTGTTAAGCGATACAGTAGTAAAGGTTGCACATTTTCTTCCGGTATTCTGGAATGTAAAGGCAGTAAATACTATAGCATCATATGAAGCAGCAGACTTCGGAAAAGTAATGTCATATATGGGTATTCAGCTTTTATTTGCAGTAGCTATCATATGTGTAGGAATGGTTGTTGCAAGAAGAAAAAGAGGAATTGCAGCGTAGGGCTATAAAAGAAAAGTCGGAATTCGTAGGAGTTCCGGCTTTTTCTTTTTTGGGGGTGTTGGTTTGTGGGTGAATTAAGCTTTTTTGATTTGTGAGGTATAGGTTGGATATTTTATTAACCTATGCCTCAATTTTATTCTTTACAACATACCCCTTGGGGGTATATAATGGTGCTGAATGCTGATATTTACGGATTAAAATGTGAAAATGTAAATTCAACCCGTAAATTTTGTATCAGTCATATTTTTTGCAATGGATAATTACGGGGCACAAGTGGAAAGAAGATAATATACCCGTAAGATTACATAGACAAGGAAAGGAAAAAAGGATATGTCAAATAATACAGACTCAAATGCATGCTGCTGCAAAACCAAAGAACGCAGTCAAAAGGAATACAAGGATTTAATAAACAGACTTAATCGTATTGAAGGTCAGATACGAGGAATAAAAGGTATGGTTGAAAAGGATGCCTACTGTATTGATATTCTTACACAGGTGGCAGCTGCCAATGCGGCACTTAACAGCTTCAATAAGGTGTTGCTTGCAAATCACATCAAAACCTGTGTGACAAATGACATCAAAGATGGAAATAATGAAAAAGTAGACGAGTTAGTGGAAACACTTAAGAAGCTGATGAAATAGGAGAATAGTGCAGGTTTCCTGCGCATAAGTTTTGGAACGGAGGAAAATATGGAAAAATATCAGGTAACAGGTATGAGCTGTGCTGCCGGCAGTGCCAGAGTTGAAAAGGCAGTAAATGCAGTTGAGGGTGTTACATCCTGCTCAGTAAGCTTGCTTACAAATTCAATGATGGTGGACGGCTCGGCAAGTACAGAAAGCATCATAAGTGCTGTGACGAAAGCTGGATATGGTGCAGCAAAGGCTGGAACAGGCACTAATGTAGTAAATGGAATAAGAACAAATTCAGCAAATGGAAATGCTGACACAAACGGATCAAATGCCACAAATATGGCAAACACAAACGATGATGCTTTGGCTGACAGAGAAACACCTATAATGAAGAAAAGACTTGTAACTTCACTAGGATTTTTGATAGCACTTATGTATATTTCTATGGGGAATATGATGTGGGGATGGCCACTTCCGGAATTTTTAGAAGAAAATCATGTGGCAATGGGACTTACACAGTTGCTTTTAACAGTAGTAGTAATGGTCATTAATCAGAAATTTTTTATAAATGGATTTAAAGGTCTTATCCATGGAGTACCTAATATGGATACATTGGTTGCGCTTGGTTCCGGTGCAGCATTTGTATATAGCACATATGCGCTGTATGCCATGATAGATGCACTTGCCAAGAATGACCATGATATGGTAATGAAGTATATGCATGAATTCTATTTTGAATCGGCAGCAATGATTCTTACACTGATAACAGTAGGT
>CAZESO010000215.1:0-4414 GCA_964515325.1 uncultured Roseburia sp.
ATATTTTAGGAACAAAAATAAACGGTACGTGAATGGAGGATACCAAAATGGGGTGCAAGCGGAAAGATTATATCAGCTGGGATGAATATTTTATGGGAGTTGCAATGCTTTCGGCACAAAGATCAAAGGACCCAAACACTCAGGTTGGTGCATGTATTGTAAGTCCTGATAATAAGATATTATCAATGGGCTATAATGGTTTTCCTTTTGGGTGTTCAGATGATGAATATCCGTGGTGCAGAGAGGGAGAGCCTCTTGATAATAAGTATTTGTATTCTACACACAGCGAGTTAAATGCCATATTAAATTACAGAGGAGGAAGCCTTGAAAATTGTAAGATTTATGTAACATTGTTTCCTTGTAATGAATGTGCCAAGGCTATTATACAATGTGGTATAAAGGAAGTGGTATATGCATGTGATAAATATGCTGAGGCGGATAATGTTATTGCGTCAAAGAAAATGCTTAATTCAGCAGGGGTAAAACTTACAAAATATAACTCTACTGGAAGAACTATTTCTTTGACAGTGTAGCGATAAAGTGATATAATCAAGAGTAAGTTGTGTTGGTGTGAAGATGAAAAAAGAAGTTTTTAGAAGTTTAACTTTAGTATCGCAATTAGGCGTATCAGTAATGGTTCCCATGTTTATGTGCTTGGGGATTGGTTTGCTGATTGATAAAAAGTTTGGAACATCCACAGCTGTATGGCTTTTATTTTTAGGGCTGGCAGCAGGATTTAGAAATGCAATAATTCTTGCAAAGTCGGTTTTAAAAGAAAATGCGAAAACAAGTAGTGACAGATACAAAAAATATCAAGAATATCAGAAAAAAGATAGAAAGGAATTGTGGCAGGATGAAGATAAGAAGGGTTAATCCAATGCTTAAATCTCTTATATTTGGTATTTGCATATATGCAGTAATCGGTACTTTACTTGTTTTGCTATTAGCAGAGAATAAGGGATATTATCTGCTGGGTTTTGGTGTAGGAATAGTTATGGCAGTGCTTATGGTCATAAATATGAATACAACCATAGAGGAAGCGGTATATATGGGTGAGGAAGAAGGGAATAATAGAGGGAGGTTTATGTATACCATCAGAATGATATTGGTGGCAATTGTGCTGATTATTCTTTTGGTTACAGATGTGGGAAATCCTTTAATGGCAATATTGGGGTTGTTCTCACTAAAAATATCAGCATATTTACAGCTGATAGTAATGAAATTTAAAAAGTAAAGGAGGGTGATGTGGTGGATAATAAAGTTAAGCGTATTATAAAACGGTTGGTTATAGCGGCCATTGTGGTAGCAGTGTTGGTTGTGGTTACGATGCTTGAACCTGAAATTACAGGCGGAAGAAATGCCGATTTTACAATTAAAAGACTACATCCGATAGAATTGTTTGGCTATACGTTTTATCTTACTTCTACTCATGTTGCATTAGTTATTGTGTCAACGGTGCTTATTATATTGGCTGTTATAGTTAATAGAAAAGTTATGAAGATGGATGCTGATGATACTCCGGGTGGACTTGTTAATGTGTTTGAACTGGCAGTGGAAGCTGTAGATAACATGGTACAAGGCATTATGGGCAGACATGGTAAAAAGTTTAGAAACTATATTGCAACGGTAATGATATTTGCATTGTTATGTAATATATCGGGTCTGTTCGGACTCAGACCACCGACAGCAGATTATGGTGTAACCTTGTCATTAGGTATGCTTACATTTTTTATAATACATTATAATGGTATTAAATCAAATGGCGTAACACATTTTACAAGTTTATTCAAACCGCTATTATTATCACCGATTAATATTATAGGTGAAATAGCAACACCATTGTCTCTTTCATTGCGTTTATTTGGTAATATTTTATCAGGTACGGTTATGATGGGACTTATATATGGATTATTAGTGCCGGCAGTTAAAACAGGTATTCCTGGAATATTGCATATATACTTTGATTTGTTCTCAGGATGCATTCAGGCGTATGTATTCTGTATGCTGACCATGGTATATGTAACAGACAAGATTGGCGATTAAAAAGAAAATTTTAAGTTACTTAAAGTAACAGAATGGAGGAAATTATGGATAACATTACAGGACAGGATTTTATTTATGGTATGTCAGCAGTAGGTGCTGGTTTAGCAATGATAGCAGGTATCGGACCTGGTATTGGACAGGGTCATGCAGCAGGACATGCAGCTGCAGCAGTAGGTAGAAACCCGGGTGCTAAGTCAGATATTACATCTACAATGCTTTTAGGACAGGCCGTAGCAGAAACAACAGGTCTTTATGGTTTCGCTGTTGCGATTATCTTAATGTTTGTTAAGCCTTTCAACTAAATAGTATGATTATTATTTATATTGAAAGGAGGTAAGGATTCTTGGCAGATAGATTTATATTTGAGATTACTCCTCAGCTTATATTTGATGCTGTTATATTAGCTGTCAACATATTAGTAATGTGTGTTTTCTTATCATATTTGCTCTTTAATCCTGTAAGAAAGGTTTTGCAGAAGAGACAGGAAAGAATTACTAATGAGAGAGAAGAAGCTAAGCAGAATAAAGAAGAAGCAATCAATATGAAAGCTGAGTATGAAGAAAAGCTTAAGAATGTAGAAAAAGAAGCAGAGCTTATTCTTAGCGAAGCCAGAAAGAAAGGTCTTTCTAATCAGGAAAGAATAATTAGTGAAGCTAAGGAAGAAGCGGCAAAAATCGTTGAATTTGCTAAGCAGGAAGCTGAACTTGAGAAGAAGAAGGTTGCTGATGAGGTTAAGCAGGAAATTATTAAAGTTGCTACTATCATGGCAAACAAGGTGGTTTCAGCTAACATAGATGCAAAGGTACAGGAAGAACTTATTAATGATACATTGAGAGAGATAGGTGATTCAACATGGCTAAGCTAGTGCAGAAAACATATGCGGACGCATTATTTAAATTAGCTATTGAGAGCAACCAAATTGATGTATTTTTTGAAGAAAGCAAAGCTATTATACAGATACTTGGTGAGAATGAAGATTTACTTAAACTTCTGTGTCATCCAAAGATTAAAACAGAAGAAAAGATATCTGTTATAGAAAAAGTATTCAAAGGTCGTATATGTGATGATATGACAGGATTTCTTGTACTATCCATTGAGAAAGAGCGTCATAATGAGTTGACCGGTATTTTAAATGTATTTGTGGATATGGTAAAAGAACACAAGAATATCGGTGTGGCTTATGTTACAACAGCTATTGAATTAGATGATGCGCGTAAACGCGAAATTGAACAGAAACTTATAGGTACGACTAAATATGTGCAGTTTGAAATGCATTATAAAGTTGATAAAGATATTATCGGCGGAATGGTTATTCGTATCGGAGACAGAGTTGTAGACAGTAGTATTAAATCTAAGATAGAAAATATGTCTAAGGATTTATACAATATACAGCTCGCTTAATATTAACGTAAAGAAGGTGGGTTACATCTATGAATTTAAGACCTGAAGAGATTAGTTCAGTAATTAAAGAACAAATTAAAAATTATTCAACTCGCCTGGAAGTATCAGATGTTGGTACAGTAATTCAAGTTGCAGATGGTATTGCCAGAGTACATGGTCTGGAAAATGCTATGCAGGGTGAACTTTTAGAATTCCCAGGTGAAGTTTATGGTATGGTACTTAACCTCGAAGAAGACAATGTTGGTGCCGTACTTTTAGGTGATTCAAAGAATGTTAACGAGGGTGACCTTGTTAAGACAACAGGACGTGTAGTAGAGGTTCCTGTTGGTGATGGAATGATTGGTCGTGTTGTTAATCCATTGGGACAGCCAATTGATGGAAAAGGACCAATTAATGCAACAAATTATCGTCAGATTGAAAGAGTTGCATCGGGTGTTATCGCTAGAAAGTCAGTTGATACACCATTACAGACTGGTATTAAGGCTATTGATGCCATGGTACCAATCGGAAGAGGACAGAGAGAATTAATTATCGGTGACAGACAGACAGGTAAGACTGCTATTGCCATTGATACAATCATCAACCAAAAGGGTCAGGATGTACTTTGTATCTATGTTGCAATTGGTCAGAAAGCGTCTACTATTGCATCGATTGTTAAGACATTAGAAGAAAATGGCGCAATGGCATATACAACTGTTGTAGCTTCAACAGCCAGCGACCTTGCACCATTGCAGTATATAGCACCTTATTCAGGATGTGCTATCGGTGAAGAATGGATGGAGCAGGGCAAGGATGTACTTGTTATCTATGATGACTTGAGCAAGCATGCTACTGCATACCGTACACTTTCATTGTTACTTCGTCGTCCACCGGGACGTGAGGCATATCCGGGTGATGTTTTCTATCTTCATTCAAGATTACTTGAAAGAGCAGCAAGACTTTCAGATGAACTTGGTGGAGGTTCTCTTAC
>CAZESO010000216.1:0-4395 GCA_964515325.1 uncultured Roseburia sp.
ATACGGTATTGAAAAAGAAATGTCAAGCATAATTTTAAAAAAAATAATTTTTTTTTGAGTATCTATTAAACTTGTTTACATTTTATGGTATAATGCCAAAGTATTTGTAGAATATTAAATTGAAAGCATAGATTTTTATACTTAGAGAAAGGAAAAAGGTGGATACTATGAGAGTAGGAATGGGATATGATGTACACAGGCTTGTAGAAGGAAGAGAATTAATTATGGGTGGTGTAAATATACCATATGAAAAAGGCTTGTTAGGACATTCGGATGCAGATGTGTTATTACATGCCATTATGGATGCAATATTAGGAGCGGCAGCACTTGGTGATATTGGAACACATTTTCCGGATAATGACCCTAAGTATAAAGGGATTTCAAGTATAAAATTAATGGAAGAGGTTGCTGCACTTATTGAGGAAAAAGGTTTTTATGTTGGAAATATTGATGCCACAATTATAGCACAGAGACCTAAAATGCTTCCCTATAAAGAACAGATGGTGGAAAACATTGCAAAGGCATTGAAGGTTGATAAAAGTCAGATTAATGTTAAGGCAACTACAGAAGAAGGACTGGGCTTTACCGGAAGTGGTGAAGGAATATCATCGCAGGCTATAGCTTGTCTTTATGAAATTGAGAGTTTTATAGATAATGATATAATAGCGGCTAGATCAAATTGTCAGAATTGTGAAGGATGTAAGCAACATGGATAAGAATATTCATTATAGAGAATTGAAAAGATTAGAACCACAAGATTATGAGTTTTTAAAGAAGTACTTTTCATTAAGATATCCGGGAACTTGCGAAAGTATAATTACAAGCACATATATTTGGAATATATATTATAATGGTAAGTTTTATATAAATGAGTACGGATTGGTATTTGTATATAGTAACAAAAATGAAATTTTTACATTTACACCACTTTGTAAGCTTGAAGATATGAAGGCGTGCTTTGAGGATGCGAAGAAGTTTTTTAATGATGTTTTGGGACAAAAATTAAAGGTGTATGCGGTTGACGAAGAGGCGGCAGAATGTTTAAGAGGAATGGAAGATATATATAACATAGTGGAAGAAAGAATGTATTTTGACTATGTGTATGATGGGGACAAGCTTAGAACATTAAGTGGAAGTAAATATCACAAGAAGAAAAATCATGTAAATGGTTTTAAGAAGGCTTATGATGGAAGATATACAATGAGAGAAATGACTAATGCTGATGCAGAAGAAATATTTGCATATCTTGATAAATGGCATAGCCTCAGGGATATCGAAGATGAATATAAGCGAGATGATTATGAGTTAAAAGGTATAAAATACCTTATTAGCAAATGTAATATGGTTGACTATAAAATGTTTGGAATTTATGTGGATGGAGAATTGGAAGCATTTACACTTGGAACATATTCTAAAGAAGAAAAAACAGCTTATATCCATGTAGAAAAGGCTAATCCCAATATAAGAGGCTTATACGCTTTTGTGAACCAACAATTTTTGGTTAATTGTTTTCCAGAAGCAGAATTTGTAAATCGTGAGGATGATATGGGATTGGAAGGCCTTAGACAGGCTAAGATGTCATATAATCCGGTGAAGCTTGTTAAAAAGTTTGAAATATATGAAAAATGAGGCAGAAGTGGCAGTTAGAATATTATCAGATAATGAAAAAAATAGAATAAGACCATTATATGAAGAAGTATTCGATGATAGTCAGGAATTTCTTGATTATTATTTTGGTTCATATATCAAAAATACAATTAATTTCGTATCTGAGATTAATGGAGAAATTGTGGGGATGGCAACCATACATCCAAAGGAATTGATGGTGTCGGATGTAAAAGCTAAAGCAGGGTATGTATATGCTGTGGCAACTAAACCTGAATATAGGGGAAAAGGAATTATGCGAAGTGTACTTGATGAGATATATAAGTATGCATGGAAGCATAAATATGATTATTTATATCTGATACCGGTTAATCCTCATATATACGAAGGACTTGGATACAAGCTTTTAAGAAAGAAAAATGAAGTAACAGATATTTCATTGGAAAATATTGACATCAATAAATATTATGTGATTAAAGTAAATGAGATATATATTGAAAAATGCCTTGAATTTATGTCAAAATTTTATGAAAATAAAGTATCTATATTTTATGATAATAATGTTTTTATGGAAAATTTACAAAGGTTGTCAATAAACAATAGCGGAATATATTGTATTTTAGATAAGATTTGTGATAGAATACTTGGGCTGATGTTTTTAGAAGACGATGGCGATGTTAATATTATTCATATGGTTTGTGGGGATGAAGACAAGAAAATGTGCATAAATCTTGTAAAAAACAAACTGGGTGTGGATAAAATAGCATATAAGTTACATGATATTATGTTTAAAGAGGTGCATGGTAGTTTGGATAAATTAGATAATTATTCTATATGCATTAATGATGAAATCTAGTGGTACTGATGTCATATAATATATTTAAGAAAAGAAAACAGAGGAATTATGTCATTTTTTAAAAATTTGAAAGAAGAGATAAATGTAATAAAGGAACGGGACCCTGCTATTAAAAGTGATATTGAGGTGCTTTTGTATCCAAGCTTTGTGGCTATTAGAAAGTATCGAATAGCCCATAAGCTGTATAAAAAAGGTCATTATTTTTTAGCAAGATGGATTTCCCAGAGAACTGCCAGAAAGACAGGAATTGAGATACATCCGGGTGCCCGGATTGGCAAGGGATTGTTCATTGACCATGGTCATGGTGTTGTTATTGGTGAAACGGCCATTATAGGTGATAATGTTACCATATATCAGGGCGTTACACTTGGCGGTACAGGTAAGGAAAAAGGCAAGCGACATCCGACTTTGGAAGACAATGTTATGATTTCAGCCGGTGCTAAAATATTGGGTTCATTTACAATTGGCGAAAATTCAAAGATAGGTGCCGGAAGTGTTGTTCTTGAAGAAGTTCCACCAAACTCAACAGTGGTTGGCGTACCGGGACGAGTGGTTAAGCAGGATAATGTCCGTATTCCGAGAAATGATTTGGATCAGATACATTTACCTGACCCTATAAAGAATGATATTGAATATTTGAAACAACAGAATGAAGAGCTTAGAGAATTAGTTAATAAGCTGATAGATGAGAAGATTGGAAAGGATAAATAATATGAATAAGATAAGTTTTTTTAATACACTTACAAGAAATGTTGAAGAATTCAAACCAAATGTAGAAGGTAAAGTAAATATGTACACATGTGGTCCTACAGTGTATCATTTTGCGCATATTGGTAATCTTAGAAGCTACATTATGGAAGATGTTCTTGAAAAAACATTAAGATATGCAGGCTATGATGTAAAGAGAGTTATGAATATCACTGATGTTGGACATCTTTCAAGTGATGCGGACACAGGTGAAGATAAAATGTTAAAGGGTGCAAAGAGAGAGAATAAAACAGTTATGGAAATTGCGCAGTTCTATACTGATGCATTTTTCTCAGACTGCGCAAAGCTTAATATCAAGACACCTGATGTTGTAGAACCGGCTACAAACTGCATTGATGGTTTTATCAATATGGTTTCATCGCTTATTGATAAGGGATACGCATACGTAGCAGGTGGTAATGTATACTTTGATACATCTAAGCTTGAAGATTATTATGTATTCTCAAGCCAGAGTGAAAAGGAGCTTATGGTGGGTGTTCGTGATGATGTAGATGAGGATACAAATAAAAAGAATAAGGCTGATTTCGTATTATGGTTTACAAAGTCTAAGTTTGATAATCAGGAGCTTAAATGGGATAGCCCTTGGGGCGTAGGATATCCGGGATGGCATATAGAATGCTCATGCATTGGTATCAAGCATTTAGGTGAATATATGGATATTCATTGTGGTGGTGTTGATAATATTTTCCCACACCATACAAATGAAATTGCTCAGAGTGAAGCTTTCCTTGGACATAAGTGGTGTAACTATTGGTTCCATGTTCATCATTTAAATGATAAATCTGGAAAGATGAGTAAGTCAAAGGGTGAATTTTTAACTGTTTCTCTTCTTGAAAGCAAGGGATACAACCCACTTGCATACAGAATGTTCTGTTTACAGTCACATTACAGAAAACCATTAGAATTCTCATATGAGAATCTTGACAATGTGGTTGTAGCTTACGATAAGCTTGTAAAGAGAATTGCAAATCTTAAGGCTGATGGCGATGTTGACCAGAATGTATTTGATGAATATAAGAATAAATTCATTGATACACTTGGCAATGACCTTAACACATCAATGGCTATTACAATTATTTATGATTTATTGAAAGCAGATACAAATGATGCTACAAAGAAAGCATTAATTGAAAGCTTTGATTATGTCTTATCTCTTGGTCTTATTG
>CAZESO010000217.1:0-4380 GCA_964515325.1 uncultured Roseburia sp.
TGATGGTTACATTAAATTAGCATCAAATGTAAGTATTCCTGCTGCTAATTATTGGTTATCAGGAAATACACTTAATTTTAAAATAGTAAGAGCTTAAATGAAAGGAGATTCAAAATGACATATGCAAATATAATTGAATACATTAAAAGATTGAGGAAGTTCGCAGAGAAAGAATACGAACTTCCTTTTATATTGCGCAGAGCAATCAAGAAAAATCATAAAGCACTTGTGGAGGAATATAAGATTTATGATGAAGAATATCAATCACTTGTGGTTGATATTAAAAATAAAACAGAGGAAGAAAAAGCCGAAATTAATGCAAAGTTAATTGAAGCACTTAATACAAAAACAAATTTAGAACTTGAAAAGTTATCTGTTAATGTATTAGAAAACATAAACATGACATTAGCTGATGAAGAATTAATTAGTTTTATGCTAGAAGAACCATTTTTAGAGAACGAGGCTAATAAAAGTCACTCGTAAGAGTGGCTTTTTTAGTATAAAAAAATAAGAAAGGAAAGAGGAAATGAGTACTGCAATAATTATCAGTATTGTATCAGTTGGCTTTTCAATTTACTTCGGATTGAAGAGTAATAAGAGAACTGATGAAAATGCTCTTGCGGAAAAAATCGCGAGAGAAACTCGAACAGATATGAAGCTGGATGAAATCGGTAGGGATGTTCGAGAGGTAAAGGAAACAGTAAAAAACATTCAAAATGACATCAAGGACCATGAAGGTCGAATTGTCAAGCTAGAAGCTAGCTATAAAGCTGAGCATAAGAGACTTGATGAGATATTTAAAATGTTTGAACCAAAGGAAAGGGAAATAGGTGAGAAGAATGAGTAAAAAGACAAAAGAATGGTTAAAGGCAGCAGGAATTAGAGCGTTAAAGACATTTGCACAGACAGCTGGAGCAATGCTTACAGTAGGTCAGGCAGTAACAGATGTGAACTGGATTAGTGTTGTATCTGTATCTGCTACATCCGCAATTATTTCAATTTGTACATCGGTCACTACAGGATTACCAGAAGTAAAAGTAGAAAGTGAGGAGGAATAATATGAGTAAGGTAGAAAACTTTATTAACGCAATTGCGCCATTAGCAGTAAACGAGTATCTTTCAAGAGATAAGTGGATTTTGCCATCGATTTGTATCGCACAGGCTGCACTTGAAAGTGGTTGGGATTTGGAAGCAAAAACAGTATTTGGCATCAAAGGCGAAGGCTTTGTGGCAACTACAACTGAATACTACGATGGACACAAGACAGTTATCGAGGATAGCTTTAGATTGTATCCTGATTTAGCAAGTTCGGTAGTAGGTTACTACGATTTCCTTAGAGATACTCCACGATATGAAAAGGCATTAAATAATTCTGATTATAAAGATGCAGTGGACAAGCTCATACACACAACAGATGGACAAGCATATGCGACAGCACCGAACTACATTGAAACTGTTATCGCAATTATTGAACAAAATAATCTTACAAGATTCGATGTAAGAACAACAAAGGAAGAGCCAAAGTTAAATACACCTACTACTGCTACATATACAGTAGTACCAGGCGACAGCTATTGGGCTATTGCTGAAAAGTTAGGTGATGCAAGCAGATTTCAGGAGATTCAGCAGCTTAATAATGGCAAACCTTTGTTTGCAGGTAATGTGATTGTTGTACCTAATGACATGGTTAAAGCTGAAACTAAAACAGAAGTTAAGGTAGAACCAAAGAAGGATTACAAGGAATACACAGTAAAATCAGGTGACAGCTTTTGGGCTATTGCGGACAGCGAAATGGGTGATGGAGCTAAGATGTACCAGTTGGCAAATTATAATGGATTGACTATTGGAAGTACAATTTATGCCGGACAGATTCTTAAGATTCCAAATTAGGAAAAATATTACTTGACTTTTTGTGCGCACAAGATTACAATTAAAGTGCGTACAAAAAGTGAGGTGATTAAAATGGGTTCGCACATAGGAAGACCAAAGACGGCTAATCCGATGAATGAGAGGTTATATATTCGAGTAACAAAGGAAGAAAAAGATAAGATAATGACTTTTTCGTCTGAAAGTGGATATTCAATCTTGGAAATCATCAGAGCAGGTATTGATAAGTTAAAAGGTCAAAAAAAATAAAAGTAACCGGACAACTTTGGCAAGAACCGATTACTTTTAACCAAACGAAAGAAATTCTTTCATGAAATATAATATCATGATTAGGAACTTCTTTCAAGGTGAATTTGAAAGGAGATATTGTATGGAATATAAGAAAAAGATAATAGAACTTATTAATAAAATTAGTGATGAGTGGATATTGTGGCAGATATACAGGAGTATAGTTAATATAACAAGAAAGTAGGGTGTGAGTATGAATAAAGAAAAGAATGTAAAAGAATTTGAATATTACATAAAAACAATACGTCTTTTGGAAAATGGAACAGAAAAGCAGTTGGAGCGAATATATCATTTTGTCAAAGGATATTTAGGAGTTGAGAATGGAGGTACAAAATGAATCATATAGAACAGACATTAACAAGTATGGAAGTAGCAGAGATGGTTGGAAAAGAACATCGTAAGCTATTAAGAGACATTAGAATTTATATAGAACAATTAGGAGAGTCCAAAATTGGTCACTCCGATTTCTTTGTGGAAAGTACTTGGAAAAACAAGCAAAACAAGAATCAACCATGTTATCGTGTATCTAAGAAAGGTTGTGAGTTTATAGCACACAAGCTTACCGGAGTAAAAGGTGCAGCATTTACAGCAGCATATATTAATCGTTTTCATGAGATGGAAGAACAGCTTATGAAAACGAATCATATGGACTGGTTTGTAAATGATGTAAGAGTATTTCAAGATAGAGAGTTTGGTATCCTGCGAACAATAAGGATAGACGATCAGGACATGTTTATCGGTCAGGATGTTACAAGGGCATTAGGCTATGTGAATAATACGGATACATTGAAGAAGCGAGTGAGCAATAGCGAAAAGTGTTATGTAGGTATTAACGATGGTAATCGTACACGAAGAATGGTAGCCATTACACTTAATGGAATGGAACAACTTATCAGAACAGGCAAGCTTCCACTTATGAGCAAATATGCCATGTGGGTAAGAACACAAGTGTTACCGGTATTAAGGACAGGCGAAGTCGTGCCGGTTAAAACTGGCTTTGAACAGATTATGAAAGAACCAGTGCCGGCATACGAATCTACATATGAGATATTGGAGGAACTTCGTAATGATGCGGAAGCGTTAGAAACTGCGATGGAAGTATTGGATATGTGTACATCAAAGGAAAAACAACAGAAGTTAATGTATATTGTACAGACATTTGCAGACCGGATAAGTGAAAACTCATATTCACTAAGAAACTTGAAATAGCAGTAAATTAGTGCTATTATGAGCATTGAATTTTACCACTGAAAGAAAATAGGGATATATTGGGGCATAGTCCACCGTGACCTGCGTCAATGACTACTTTATAAGGCATAAAAACCTCCAACTAATGATTAACAATCAATACTATTATATGCGAGGTAGAAAAAATTGATATGTATTATGAAAAAATAATGAAAAAATAGATTTTTTAGTGCTAAATATGACTTCGTGTGGTAAAATAGAACAGTCGATTATTAAGAATAATGAAGTTGGAAGGAAACGAAAATGGCAACAAGATTAGAGGTTAGAGATTATTATAGAAAATCAATTGGATTTATGTCTTTGATAAACACAATGTGGTTATTATGTATTGCAGGATTAGCGATTTACATATCTGAATTTGGTCAATTAGACCCGGAAACTAATTCAAAAATAAGTGAGTTGTTATTATATGGTTATTATGCCACATTCTTTTTTGGTGGATTAATGGTATTGCTACTTTTGATTGGCTCAATAGTAGCATTGAAGTCGAAATCTGAAGGAGTGTTCAAATTTTTAATGACGATTTCAGGAATTACATTGATTTTAGCAGCAATATTTACATTTTCATCAATATATACAATATGGTTTGCAGGTGTTGAATGGAAGGATGAATATTCATTAAATATACTTATAATTAGTTTAGTACTTGGTGTGCTTACATGTGCATATTCAGTATTTACCATTATTATGGGAATACTTGGAAGAAGATATTATGATACCGCAAAGAAACCTGCAAAGGAAGCAGCAGAAGTTAAGCTTGACAGACTTAATGTTAAATTTACCGGATATACAATGATAAGTTACATATTGCTTGCATTGGCTGTATATGCTTTTGCATATTATTTTAAGCAGGATATAATCACATATGATGAGATACAGGCAGAAAGCAACACAAAGTATATTAATTTGTTTAACCGAGTTTTTATTGCAGGATTGGTTATGTCGGCTATCCAATTG
>CAZESO010000218.1:0-4364 GCA_964515325.1 uncultured Roseburia sp.
GTACTATTGATAACATAGTATACAACTTAACATTTTCATAACTCTACCTGCCGGGAAACCGGCAGGTATCCCCCGTAACCAAAGGGTGACCGCATGTAGCAGTCACCTTTTTTTGTGTGAAATAATGAGCCAAGCGTCGCAAAGACGCTTAAAAAAATAATATAGGGACAGAATTTTGCTTGCAAAAAATTCTGTCCCTGTTTTATTTTTAATGTCTGCACATGCAGACATTTGGCGAATATCGCATCAGCGAGTGGTTATTCCACGAACCATCCATTATCAGCTGTTACAATTTCAAAACCACTTTAAACAAATCCCCATCAATCAAAACTTCCATTGTTCCGCCCATTAACTCTGTCAGACTTCTAGCTATGGATAATCCAAGTCCTGAACCCTCTGTATTTCTTGAACCATCTCCCCTTACAAACCTTTCCATCAATTCATCAGAAGAAATGTTTAACTGTTCTTTGGAAACATTTTTAAATGATACTTTTACTCCTTTTTCATTTTTTTCAATATTTATATACACTCTGGTACCTGACATTGAGTATTTACAAATGTTATTTATGAGGTTGTCAAATACTCTCCACAAGTGGCGACCATCAACCATAACCGTTGCTTCATCATCCGTTTGTGTAACCACCACTTCAAGCCCTGTCTTATCTAACTTTTCACTAAATTCTCCCAATGCTTGTGATAATATAACTTTCACATCACACTCTTCCAAATTCACTTCTATATTACCAGTCGATGCCTTAGATGCTTCCATTAAATCTTCAATAAGTTTTTTAAGTCGTGCCGACTGTCGTTCAAGCACTTCTACATACTCATTGGCAGTTTCATTTTTTATATCTTCTTTCTTAAGCAAATCCACATAATTAATAATAGAAGTTAATGGTGTTTTTATATCGTGAGATACATTTGTGATAAGCTCTGTTTTCATCCTTTCACTCTTCATCTGTTCATTTACTGCAACAGCAATTCCATCACCTATTCTATTAATGTTTTCGCCGTGTTTTTTAAAATCGCTACTTAGCTTATTTGTGGCAATCTTAGAATTAATATCTCCATCAGCAATTTTCTTAACACCATCTTTCAATATCCACATTTGAAACGCAACATACAAAACAAAAACATATTCAAAAATTTTATATATAATAAAACAAACTAACACATATATAAGATTTCCATCCGTACATACCAGCGCAATCAACTCAAATATTGTTATAAGCGACAAACTCACCACCACCTTTGTCACAAGTGGTGTATTTTCTATAATTTCGCCCTTAATAGACTGCAAAGGTTTTGTTATATAATATAATAGTGTATATTTAAATATCTTCTTTGCCTTTATTCGTCTTACAAGACTTAGCATAAAGATTAAAGGGAGCGTTGACATTATAAGTATAAACAGAATACTTATTACATCACCCCAACCATTATATAGCATCCATCCAATTGTCCTATATAAAACAACTTCCATAGCAATAACCAATATAGTAAGCAGTTCTAATGGTATTACATCAACAATATTTAGTTTTGACTTTTTCGTTTTACAATTTTCTCCTGTAACTAATGCCAATACAATTGCTGTAATCAAAAATATTACAGGTAATATATTGCAAGCCAAAATAATAAACTCTTCTTTAGAAAAAGTTCCATTAACAAACTGTTGCCACTCATACATCAAATCGCCTTTTTGAATCTCATCAGCTTGTTCATACGCAACATAATAGTACATTTCAGGTACATATGTATTAGTATATCCAACTTCTCCTGTGACGGCGGTATATACATTACTAAGATTGACACCATAAATGTCACCATCTTTCGGCATATAGAATTTGTATGTTAAAGTTTCTCCCCATTCACAATTATCAGTTTTTAGAATAGTATCTGTAAAAAGAGCAACATTACATTCTTCATACACCCAAATTTCATTCTCTCTTTTATAACCAGCAGGTATAGCAGCAAATGCCATTTTTATATTTTTATTATTATAGTACTTTAAGACAGTATATTCATCATTCCCCGCACTAACTTCCTGAACAAAAGATGCAACATAATGTTTCATTATACGACTATAACCATAATTAAGGGCATACTCTTTAGTTCCCATCTCATTGATAAATGATGACAGCAACATTACTATTATCCAACCTGTCAAGCTTACTACATTAACAAAGGCTAATACTCCTTTTACCCAACCTTTTAATCTTTTATTATTCATCATATAATCATCCTATCCTTTTCAAATTCTCCGGATCAACTGGAAGATAGTATTTATCCCATTTGAAATCTCCAATATCATACAAGAATGTATAAACCCTCGACAAATCAACCTCTGCTATAACCAAGTCATTATTTGCTTCAGCATAGTATCTAGCAACATTTCTACTGAATTTCCATTCAGGCACTTCCTTATTTCTCATAGCTTCTATATCCATTTTGTCTTCTGCTTCAACAACCTGTCCATCCATTTCTGTTGCATGTGCTTTAGAGCATGCTACCAAACCTACAGCTGTCAAACTGCAAAGCGCTAATAATATTATTCGTTTTTTCATTTTCATCCACTCCAATCTAAACTTTTGTATTTTCGAACTTATACCCTCTTCCCCAAACCACCTTCAAATATCTTGGTTCCGCAGGATTGTATTCTATTTTTTCTCTCAAATGACGAATATGTACCGCTACTGTGTTATCATTTCCGAAAGAAGTATCCTTCCAAACATTTTCATAAATCTCACCAGGCGAAAACACCACCCCAGGATTCTCCATAAGAAGCTTTAGTATGTCGTATTCCGTCTTGGTAAGATTTATTTTTTCTCCATCCAATGTCACTTCCTTGGACATATCATCAAGTTCTATACCTCCAGCAACAATCTTTTTCTCTGTTACAATCTTACTTCCAAGCTGCATATATCTTCTAATCTGCGATTTCGCTCGTGCCTGAAGCTCTACAGGATTAAATGGCTTTGTAATATAATCATCTGCCCCTACAGTAAGACCTAAGATTTTGTCTGTGTCCTCACTCTTTGCTGTCAGCAGAATCACAGGAACATTTGAAATCTCTCTAATCTTTACCATAGCATTGATTCCATCCAATTCTGGCATCATAATGTCCATTATCACAAGATGAATTTCATTTTCCTCTACTACTTTCACCGCCTCTATCCCATTAAAAGCTTCAAACACTTTGTATCCATCACTTTTTAAATATATAGAAAGAGCTGATACTATATCTTTCTCATCATCACATACTAGTATATTATACATTCTTCCTCCTAATTGTACGGCAGATAACTGCTGCCACTGTTGCAACATTATCGATTAATCTTGTACATATTGTATCAGTTTTTTTATTAACTTCCAATTAGTTAATTTATTAAGATTTGTTTAAGATTTGCCCATATACTTCTCACGAGTAGCTAATCCACCTCTAATATGTCTTTCTTCTTTATTTACATCAAGTACTTTTCTTACCTCTTTTGCTAATGATGCATTAATTCCTTCTAATCTCTCACTAACATCCTTGTGCACGGTTGACTTTGATACCCCAAAAGTTTTTGCCGCCTGTCTTACTGTTGCATTATTGTCTATTATGTAGTTGGCAATCTCCACTGCTCTTTCTTCGATATATTTTTTCATAAAAAAGCATACCCTGTTTTCTTTTTATACAAGGTATGCTTTTTATGCGAAATTATTACTGGATAAATTTTATTTCTAACATTTTTTCATTTTATTACATTCTTTCTCCAATACTGGAAAATCGAGGCAAATCTTTCGTTTAGAAAAGAATTCACCCGATGTATAAATTCTATATAATTCATTCGCCAAACGCTCTATTTCATTTTGATGCAATTGACACCATTCAAGTTCTTTAGCACACAATTTCTTCCAACAACGAAGTTCCTGCGAATCAGATGAATGTATTTTTATATCAATTTCCGTAATATACTCCTCTCTAACCGGTATCATATTGTTAAGATTTAATCCAGCCAACACCTTACCTTGTTTATCACATATTTTTCGAAAAGTTATATTCTCACGCATATACTCTAATTTTTTCCCTTTTCTACTCGAATTAGATGTAAGAGGAATACAATACTTCGAACCATTTATAAGAACAATAACCCCTAAAAATGGGCGATCACTTTTACCTATCTGTGGCGACACAGATGGAACATTATCATCCACATTATGTAAATTTCTGATATATTTTATATTAACATTATACAATTTAAATCGGCTACTCACTATTCCTCCACAACACAAAAGGCCGTGCATCTGCACAGCCTTCTGGTAGTACCCGTCGCAACGAGTATCTCTCATATCGTTTCCACTTATATGGTAGGACTCACCTG
>CAZESO010000219.1:0-4353 GCA_964515325.1 uncultured Roseburia sp.
TATCATTTCTTTCCATAATCATAATTCCTTTCACATTTGCTTATAACAAACATCTGTTCGATATGTTTATCATAATATATTCTTTTTTTGTTGTCAACCGATTTTTTTGCAAAAATATCATTTATTTTTTCATTTATGATTTCAACAAACTTTGAGTACAATAAAACGGATTGTAACTGATATTTTAGATTTATAATATATTTTTCAAGATTAAAGATTTATAATTCTGTCATAACTACGTTAATATTATATTTTATAAATTAAAAAAAGACAAGCACAAAACTTGTCTTTTCTATAATTCTTATATCATTTCTGTAGCCATTTGTATAGCCTTATCCGTAGCTTTTATTCTGACTTCTTCCCTATTGCCATGGAACACAAATCTTTTTACAACTGTATGTTCCTTTATAGAAATCCCAATATACACTGTACCAACAGGATTTTCTTTAGTTCCCCCACCAGGCCCGGCTATTCCTGTTGTTGCAATAGCAATATCACATCCGGTCTCTTTTCTGAGTCCTTCTGCCATTTCCCTTGCTACCTGTTCGCTTACTACAGTATGTTTATCAATAGAATCTTTAGACACGCCAAGATACTTTTCCTTGGCTTCATTAGCATATGTGACAAAACATATTTTCAAAACATCTGAAGCACCTGAAATGCTGACTATTCTTGATGCAATCATTCCACCTGTACAGGACTCAGCCGTTGATATAGTCATTTTTTTATCTATTAATATTTTAACCAGCTTAGCTTCCATAGTCATAAATTCACCTTATTTATTGGTATTTTCACTTAATACAGCCCTATTCTTAATAATATAATCAACCATTGAAACAATTGTTAAAACTAATGATATATATATAAGTATTTGTCCACCAATCTGATATAACTTGAAGTCAAAATCAAGTATCAACCAAATAATCATAACCATTTGGAAAATAGTCTTAAATTTTCCCCAATAGCTTGCTGCTATTACAATACCATTATCAGCTGCTATTGTTCTAAAACCACTTATAATAAGTTCACGGCTGATAATTATTATAACTATCCACTTAGGTATTACGCCTGCCAAACATATAAGTGCCGAGCAAACAAGCAATTTATCTGCAAGGGGATCCATAAATTTTCCAAAATTTGTTACTAAATTATGTTTTCTTGCTATATGGCCATCCATAGCATCTGTAATACTCGCTATTATAAATATTGTCACAGCAATGAATTTAGATGCCGTTCCACAAATATCTGTTTCCATAAAGAATACAAAAAAAGGAATCATACACGCTCTAAATATTGTAAGTTTATTAGGTAAATTCATCTCCATGTTATTTCTCCTTTCAAAACAGCACATATGTTATGATTAACTATATAATTTCTCCAATAAGATCATAATCACATGAACCAGTAACTTTAACTCTGACAAAATCACCTGTCATAAGCATTTCACCCGTTGTAATGAATATATTTCCGTCAATATCAGGTGCATCCATATAGGTTCTTGCAATATAAGCACTCTCATCTGCAATTTTTCCTTCAATTACAGCTAAAATTTCCTTACCAATATGCTTCTCACCATTATCAAATGCAACCTCTTGCTGCAATTCCATAATTTCCGAACGACGTTTTTCCTTAATTTCATCATCAATTTGATCATCCATTAATGATGCAGGAGTATCTTCTTCCGGAGAATATGCAAACACACCAAGTCTTTCGAATTCCATTTCATCAACAAATTCAAGCAACTCTTCATGGTCTTCCTCTGTTTCTCCCGGAAATCCTGAAATAAGAGTTGTCCTTATGACAATATCAGGAATTTCTTTTCTAATTTTTTCAATTATGGCAATAATATCTTCCTTACTGGTTCTTCTTCCCATTCTCTTTAAAATATTATTACTACAATGCTGAATTGGCATATCTATATAATTACATATCTTTTCATTATTTTTTATAGTATCAATAAGTTCATCATAAATTTCTTCCGGATAACAATACATAAGTCTTATAAAGCTAATACCCTTTATCTTACATAATTCCTCCAAAAGCTTATGCAGACTTTTCTCACCATATAAATCTGTACCATATATAGTAGTCTCCTGTGCAACCAAAATAAGTTCCTTAACACCAAGAGATGCTAAATACTCAGCCTGTTTAATTAATTCTTCCATTGGCACGCTTCTATAACTGCCTCTTATCTTTGGAATAATACAATATGTGCAATGTTTATCACAACCTTCTGCTATCTTTAAATGAGCATAGTGACCACCATTTGTCAAAATTCTATTTGTCTTCGTGATAACAGTCCTGTCCAATGGCATGAAATTCATCTGCTTTTCGCCTTTTAACACATTATCAATAACTGTCACAATATTGTCATAAGATGCTGTACCAATAATTGCATCTACTTCCTCAATCTCTTTAAGTACTTCATCCTTATATCTCTCAGCCAGACAACCTGTAACAATCAAAGCTTTTAATTTGCCTTCTTTTTTAAGTTCAGCCATTTCGAGTATTGTGTTAATGCTTTCTTCTTTTGCATCATTAATAAAACAGCAGCTGTTTATAACAATAATATCAGCTTCTGTTTCATCATTTGTAAATTCGAAACCATCTTTTCTTAATAAACCAAGCATTTCTTCTGTATCAACAAGGTTTTTATCACATCCAAGTGATACAAAAAGAATTTTGCCCTTACTTTTAACTATATTATCGGTCATTATTATTCCATGTCCTCATCGCCAACAATTTTAACTTTACCCTTGTGGAGTTCTTCAACCGCTGTTGATAATGGTTTCTTATTCTTTGCATTTACCAAAGCTTCTTCGCCTGAAATAATCTGTCTTGCTCTTTTTGCTGTTGCAAGTACAATTGAGTATCTACTCTGTACTACCGGCTGTTCGCCCTGTTCTACTTCACTATTTGCAACTGCCATTAAATCTGAATATGATGGATGTAACATTTTTAACCTCTTTCTGAAAATACTTTTAAATCTTCTTTTATAATACTAATTGTTTCTGCATTTCTATTTACTCTTGAATGTTCTGACTGAATAACATTATGAAGTTCATCAATACATACTTCAAGCTCGTCATTGATAAGTAAATAGTCATATTTATCCATAAATACACTTTCTTCAACAGCGCGACTAAGTCTTGCGTTGATTGTATCCATGTCCTCTGTTCCTCTGCCTACTAATCTACTTTTAAGTTCAGCAGCATTTGGCGGTGTAATAAATATAAGAACAACATCCTTTATCTGTTCCTTTACTTTCATTGCACCTTGTAATTCAATTTCCAATATTACGTCTTTTCCAGCTTCTAGTTGTGATTCAACATACTCACGAGGAGTACCGTAATAATTGTTTACATAACTGGCATATTCTATAAGTTCATTATTTTCAATCATTTTTTCAAACTCTTCAACAGTTTTGAAAAAATAATGTTCTCCATGAACTTCGCCTTCTCTAGGTTTTCTGGTTGTTGCCGAAATGCTTAATGCGTAATTATCATACTTACTCATAAGTCCCTTCATAACAGTGCCTTTACCAGCTCCTGAAAAACCTGAAACTATAACTAAAACGCCTCTTTTTTTCATAGAACACCTCTACTCAATATTCTGTATCTGCTCTCTGATTTTTTCAATCTCTACTTTAAGCTCAATACCTTTATCAGTAACCTCTAAGTCATTAGCCTTAGACATAATTGTATTTGCTTCTCTATTCATCTCTTGTGCAAGGAAATCAAGCTTTTTACCAACATCCTGATTTCCATTGAGTTCTGAAGACATTTTGTTGATATGACTTTTAAGTCTGACAATCTCCTCATCCACACACATTTTATCTGAATAAATAACTACTTCTGTTGCTATTCTGTTCTCATCAACAGTTTTATCATTAAGAACTTCATTAACCTTATCATAAAGTCTTTGTCTATATTCTTCTAAAACCTTTGGTGAACGTACACTTACAAATTCAACAATCTCTTTAACATTATCAAGTTTACCTTGTAAATCTTTAGCTAAATTATTGCCTTCTTTTTCTCTTTCAGCAACAAATGCTATCATAGCATCAGTAACAGCCTTTTCAAGGTATTCCCACATTGTTTCTACATCTTCTTCTGCCTCTTCCATTTTAAGAACATCATGGCAATTAGCAAGAATTGAAGCATTTAAATTGTTATCAATGTTATATTTTTCACTAATAATGCCATAGTATTTCACATACCGAGATGCTAAATCCTCATTAAATTTAAGATTGCAACTGTCTTCGCCTTCGTTTTCGTAGCTGATATACATATCAACCTTGCCTCTGGCTGCATACTTTTTAATAATATTTCTTATCTCATTTTCATAAATGTT
>CAZESO010000220.1:0-4327 GCA_964515325.1 uncultured Roseburia sp.
TATCAAGTAAATTTTTTGCACCAAATGAGACTACAACAGTAGTTACACTTGATCCAAAAATTGAGCAGGAAATAATGGCGAATGTTAAACAGACAGAGCAAGGATCTTATATAGCACTTGAACCTGATAAGTCTCAGAAGATAATTAATGCATTGGGTAAAGAAGTAGAAAAACTTGAAAATATGGGTAAGATACCAATAGTAATTACTTCACCAATAGTAAGATTATATTTTAAGAGATTGACACAGGATTATTATAGTGACTTAATTGTTATTTCATACAATGAAGTTGAAAATAATATTGAATTACAGTCGGTAGGGATGGTGAGTACATCGTGATAATAAAGAAGTTTCAGGCGCCTACAGAGGAGGCAGCCATTAAATTAGCACAGGCAGAAATGGGAAATAGTGCAGTTATAATGCATATAAGAACAGTTAAACACAGAGCGTTAGCAAGATTGTTTAAGAAGAATTATGTTGAAGTAACTGCAGCGTTGAAAGAAAAAACAGATAAAATTCCGGTAAAAACAGTGAATGAAATTGTATCAGAAGATACCCAACCTTTATTGGAATTGGAAAAGACAACAAATGCCATAGAAGAAAAGTTAAATAATCTTCAAAATATAATGGAAAAGAAGATTAACGAAGTAGAAGAAGCTACAGACAAAATAGAAAGTGAAGATTTTAAAGAAACATTAGATAATAATGATGTGAATTTCAAATTTAAACAGCTTGTTTATTCACAGCTTATTGAAAATGAAGTGGATGAGAAATATGTAAATCAAATAATGAGTGAAGTTGAAGATTCTCTTAAAAAAGGTGCTAATGTTGATAGTATATTAGCAGCTATTTATCAAAAAATAGTTTTAAAAATGGGAGTACCGGAGGTAATCAAGGAAAGTGAAGAAGGTAACTCAAAAGTTATATATTTTATCGGACCTACAGGTGTTGGTAAAACAACAACTATAGCAAAACTTGCATCTTACTTTAAATTACAAAAAAATTTAAAGCTTGCATTAATTACTTCGGATACTTATAGAATTGCAGCTGTAGAACAGTTACGTACATATGCAAATATTCTTGATGTACCACTTTCAGTAGTTTACACAATAGAAGAGTTTAATGAAGCTATAAGGAGTTATGAAGAATATGATATGATTTTTGTAGATACAGCAGGACGTTCTCAAAAGAATCTTGATCAGTGTAATGAAATATTTAGATTAATTGATGAAGGAATAGTTAGTGACAGGATGGAAAAAGAGGTTTATCTTGTGCTGAGTGCTGCTACAAAATATAAAGATTTATTAAGAATTTGTGAAGTGTTTGGTCATGTTAAAGATTATCGTCTTATATTTACAAAATTAGATGAAACATATTCTTTAGGAAACATTCTTAATGTAAAGCTTAATACAGGTGCACCTTTATCATATGTTACAAGTGGACAGGTTGTACCGGATGATATAAGTACTATTGATGCACAGAAAATAGCTAGAAGTTTGTTAGGAAGTAATGAGTGATTAACAACTAGAATAAGACAAGGAGGTTAATATGGATCAGGCAGAAAGATTAAGAAGTATAGTTAAACAGCATAATTCCATAAACGAAAACCTGGCTAGAATCATTACTGTGACAAGTGGTAAGGGTGGTGTTGGCAAATCTAGTGTGTCAATTAACCTTGCAATACAGTTTGCAAAAGAAGGTAAGAAAGTAATTATTTTTGATGCAGATTTTGGACTTGCAAATATTGAGGTTATGTTTGGAGCAATACCCAAATTTAATCTATCAGATATGATTTTTAAAGGAAAAGAGTTTAAGGAAATTATAGTAAAAGGACCTATGGATATAGGATTTGTATCAGGCGGTTCAGGAATTGGTGGACTTGCAAATCTGACCAGTGATCAGGTAAAGTTTTTAGTACACAAGCTTAAAGAACTTGAAGAGATTGCAGATGTTATAATAATAGATACAGGTGCGGGGATTTCTGATAGTGTATTAGAATTTGTGATGGCAAGCAATGAAGCAATTTTAGTAACAACACCAGAACCGACATCCATAACAGATTCATATGCATTGTTAAAGGCGTTAAATACAAAGAATGGTTTTGATAAAGCAGAGACGGTTATTAATGTCATAACAAACAGAGTTGATGGTTATGAAGAGGGCAGAAATTTATTTAATAAACTTAATTTGGTAGTTGATAAGTTTTTAAATATAAGATTGAAGTTTATTGGAATAATACCAAATGACAGTCATATGCAAAAATCAGTAATGCAACAGAAGCCGGTTTCATTGGCTTATCCAAATTCTTCAGGAGCAAAAGCGTTTGAGAATATTTTGGGCGTTCTTAATGGTGATGAAGAAGTGAAAACGGAAAAGAGAAAAGGGTTAGCAGAAGCAATTTCAAATATGTTTAAAAATATTCATAAAGGTAGTTAAGGTGTAATAAATGAAGTAAATAAACATGATTGTGGAGGTTTTTCCGATGATTGAAAAAATAGTAAGTGCAGGGAATAAAATTGAATTTACTAAAGTTAGTTCTTACAAAGAATATAATTTTGAAGAGGGACGTGTAGATAGCAGAGTCTATTCAAGTCAGGTGTTTGATATTATTGATGAAGATAGACTTAAAGTTGGTGTGCCTATTGTTGGAGGAAGAGTGTTATTGATTCCTCAAAATGCAAAAATTGATATATGTTTCTTTACCTCAAAGGGATTGTATCAAGGTAGAGCTGTGGTTGTTGATCGTTTTAAAGAAGGCAATATATTTGTAATGGTCATTGAAATGATTACTGAGTTACAGAAATATCAAAGAAGACAGTTTTTTAGATTGAATTGCACAATGGATATTATGTTTAGACAATTAACACAGGAAGAACAGGCAGAGTTCAATCAGGAGGGTAAAGTCAGCACGGCTGTAAGTGAAGATGGTTTATATAATAAGGCTACAGCTTTAGATATTAGTGGTGGAGGAATCAGGTTTTTAACAACCAAGTGCCTTAATAAAGATGAGATAATCTTTGTAAATTTACATATTGGATATGGCGATGTAGTAAGAAATTATAATCTTGCAGGTAAGGTGTTGGAAATAGCAGTAGCTAAGAATAAAAAAGATTATTATGAATGTAGAATTGAATATTGTAATATGAGTGGTGAGACTAGAGAACAAATTATAAAATATATTTTCGAGCAGGAAAGAATGATGAGAAAGAAGGAGAATTCAATGAATCCTTAATAGATATATAATTAGCTTTCGTGGGAAGGTAGGTAATGGCTATGAAGAAGAATATTTTAATAGTTGATGACTCTGCACTTATGAGAAGGGTAATATCTGATATAATAAATTCAGATAATCGGTTTACAGTGAGAGATATTGCAACAAATGGTTTAGAAGCGCTTGATTTAATTGTAAAGAACAGACTT
The DNA here is from genome assembly GCA_964515325.1 of uncultured Roseburia sp. Classification (GTDB taxonomy): domain Bacteria; phylum Bacillota; class Clostridia; order Lachnospirales; family Lachnospiraceae; genus SVEL01. The sequence goes on from CAZESO010000220.1 coordinate 3,420, forward strand.
CAGTATGATTGTGTTATGTTGGATATAAACATGCCGAAGTTAAATGGTCTTGAATTACTTGAGCAACTTCAAAAAAACAGGATTAACATTAAAGTAATAATGGTAAGTACTTTAGCAAAGGAAGGGGCGAAGGAAACTATTATAGCCCTTGAGCGTGGAGCACTTGATTTTGTTACTAAGCCTGAGAACTATCTTGAAGCAAAAAATGAAAACTTTAAAAATCGTTTATTAGAAGTTCTGAGCGTTGCAACAGGTCTTGATGCTAGTGGTTTTGATGCTGCTGAGAGAGTTAGTGTACATAATAATGCTGCTGTGAAGGATGTGAAAGTCCAAAGTACAATTACTCAAAAAGAAACTTCTAATGTCGTGAAAACGAGAACCAGCGTAATGCCAGAAAGAGGAACTACATATAGTCCACATAAAAGATTAACTGGTAATAAAGATGGAAAAACAAAGATTGTAGCGTTGGCATGTTCAACAGGCGGACCAAAGTCTTTACAGTCGGTTATTCCATATATTCCTAAAAATCTTGATGCTCCGATAGTGTTAGTGCAGCATATGCCAAAAGGATTTACTAATTCTTTAGCGTTGCGATTAGACGAAATGAGTAAAGTGACGGTAAAGGAAGCTGCTAATGGTGACATTCTTAAAAAAGGTCATGTGTACATAGCACCGGGTGGACTTCAAATGAAAGTAGTTAAAGATGGAGCGAATTTTAAAATTGTAACAACAGATGATGCGGCTGTTGGTGGATTAAAACCATGTGCAAACATTATGTATGAATCGTTGAAAGGTCTTCCGATTGATGAAGTTACATGTGTTGTTCTCACAGGTATGGGAGCGTATGGAACATTAGGAATCGGTGAACTCGGTAAAACAAATAACATTTATGTTATATCACAAGATGA
>CAZESO010000221.1:0-4313 GCA_964515325.1 uncultured Roseburia sp.
ACGGAGGTTATTTATTATGAAAAAGAAACTTTTAACAGTTGCTTTAGCAGCAGTAATGACAGTTGCATCTACTGTAGGAGCTATGGCAGAAACATTAACATCAACAGCTACAGCATGGTGGGCAGATGTTAAAGCAGGAACAGATTATACATTGGCAGCAGATAGCGAAGTTGTTCTTTATGCTACATGTTTAGAACACGAAGTTGAAGCTGGATATGGTTTTATGGTTGAAACATATGTACCATCAGCAGAAACTGGTTCAAAGATGTATATCACAGCAACAAATAACGATGATGCTTGGTCAGCAGAAGGATTAACTTACACAAATGCTCCAGCTTCAGGTAATCCTCAGACAACAACAAAAGGTACAGCAACATTAGAAGCTGGTACAGTTGTAAAAGTTACAGTTAAGAGAACAGGTGATGATGTATCATTTGAGTTCTATAATATGACAGCAAATGAAGTATATCGTAACTTTGTTTTTGAAGGAACAAACTATTCTACAGCAACAGGTGATGTTATGGTTCACTTTTCAGCTCAGACAGGTTCTTTCGAAGTAAGTACAACAGCTCCAGAAGTTGCTACAACAACAGCGGCTTCAGCAGCAAATGAAGGTGAAACAACAACAGTTGCAGGTGATGCAACAACAGCAGCTACAACAACAGCTGCAACAACAACTACAACACCAAACACAGGTGACAGCACAATGGTAGTTGCATTATTAGCAGTAGCTGCTCTTTCAGCAGTAGTTGTATTAAAGAAGAAAACAGTTACAGAATAATTCAGTAACAAAATTTAATACATAAGTTAATTTAGAGGTACTTCGTAAGAGGTGCCTCTTTTATTGTGAGATTTAGTTTATGTGTTTTTATAAGGTATAGTTTAATATGAGGATATGGCATTTTTAGTAATAGTTAGAACGAGCGAGGCATAAGTTGAAAATAGTTTTGTACTCATTTTATAATGTGGTAGCCTTTTAAGTACAAATTATGTATAAATTATCATTAATTATAAGTGCTTAATATATTATTTGTACCTAAAAATATCTTTAAAATATAATAATATACAAACTCAATGAAATTTTGTATCCGAAAAATTAGTATTACAAACTTTAGGTCCATTCTTTACATTTATATAAAAAATTAATAATATAATTATTCATTTTACGAATTATAGATTTAACAACAAATTATTGACAAATCATGTTATCTAAGGTACTATTTATATATCTTAAATCTATAAATCTTTTTAAAATCCAAGTTCGATTTATTCCAAATAAAAGTTTAATACGGAGGAATAATAATGAACTATATAGAATTTCAAAATATAATGTTAGGAATGCTCAAAGGAATATTAGGAGCAGAATATGATGTAAATATCCATAAAGTGATGAAAAATAATGATGTTGAACTTGTTTCGGTTATGATACAAAAAGAAAGCGAGTCTGGTGCAGTACCAACAATTTATTTAGAAGACTATTATGAGATGTATAATGTTGGTGTGAAGTTAGATGATATCGCAAATAGTATTATTGCATTATATATGAGGCAAAAGGGAAAAGTTAATATTTCTATTGATGATTTCAAAAGCTTTGATTATGTAAAATCAAAAGTGATGTTAAAGCTTATTAATTATGAAAGAAATAGAAAGGGATTGACAAATATACCACATAAAAGAATATTGGATTTGGCTGTAGTACTTTATGTTTTATGGGATGAAGAAGATGATTTGCAAATGACAGCAATAGTTACAAATTCTCATATGCAAATGTGGGGAGTTGATTTTGAGAATTTATATGATATTGCATATAATAACACCATAATTAAATTGTCAACAGATATTAGAAATCTGCAGGATGTTATTTATGATATTTATAAGAAAGCTAAATTGAAAATGGGAATAGATAAGGAGTTGGAAGAGGAGATAATAGCTGAACTCAACGACAGAGCTTATCCTATGTATGTAATAAGTAACAGAAAAAGAATATTAGGTGCTTCAGTAATTCTTTACGATCAGGTGCTGAAATATTTTTATGAAAAATTTGGTGGGAAGTTTTATATCTTACCTAGCAGTATTCATGAAGTGATTGTGGTTCCGGTAAACGATATGTCAATTGATGAAATGAAGAATATGGTAACTGAAATTAACGAAAACGAAGTGGATTATTTAGAAGTGTTGTCTGATAATGTTTATTGTTATGATGGAAATGAACTTATATTAGTTTAATATTAATAATTTACAGAAAGGAGAGAATCAATCAATATTATTGACTAAAACCTATATCATAATAAAAGAATATGTTGAACAATGCAATGTACAATATTGACAAAGTGTACACTTTTTGGTATGGTGGAGGTAATAAAGGAGATGATTGATATGTTTATGACACAGGCTACAGAAGTTAGAAGAGAATGGAGTTCGGTTTGTGATAATGTGATGCATGAAAGACCGCAATTTATTAAAAGAACAAGAGATAAAATGTGTTTTTCAAATTTCGAAACGATGCTTGATATATTAGAGGTATATAAGTATATTGCTTTAAAATTTGTTGAAGATGATGATAGTATAACACTTTCATTAGTTGATATGGATATTATTGAAAATGGTAAAACAGAAGATGAAGCAAGAAAGAATTTAGCAGAAGCGATTTGGGAATATGCCATTGAATTTTATGAGAGTTACAAAATTTATTCTAATACACCTAATAGGAAAAAACATGTTCCGTATGTATTAAGAGCACTAATTATGGAGGATGTGAAAAAGATTGGAGAAGCAATAATATGCCTAGATGGAGAGAACTAAGAATATTTTAATAGTAAAATATAAGTAATGCATCTGACGGGAATCGAACCCATATCTCACCCTCCGGAGGGGTGCGTTATATCCATTAGACTACAGATGCAGCATAAAGATTATATAATAATAAAAAAATTTAAGCAATATATTTGTTGAGTTTTTCATTAGATTTTGTTATCATATACACTATATGCACAAATGAGAGGATAATGAATATGAGCAAAGAGTTTGATGATATAAAAGAGTTTGGAAATAGAAGACAGCATAGTAGAAAATTGCATATGAAGTACCAAAATAATGATGCAAATGAAGAAAAGCTTAAGAAGTTATGGGCAGTATTAGGTTTGTTAATTATTGTATTAATAATAGCATTAATAGCAACAAATTGTGGTGGTAATTCTGATAATAAAAAGGATGAAGAGTCTAAATTAACCACAAAAGAAACCACTGTAAAACAAGAAGAAACAACAGCAGCTGGACCAGAATTAGTCTCATTATCGGAGGATAATGAAGTATATAAACTGATTTTATCGTATATAGATGCAGCATATGTTCAATGCAATGTAGAAATGCTTGAAAGTATTATGGATTCTGTTGAGAATGTTAATATAGACAAGAATACTGTAAGACAGAGATATATTGAAGCTTATAATGATATTACCTGTTATGTACTTGATGGAAAAGACAATATAAGTGTAGTGTTTGTAAGCTATAATGTTAAGCTTTATAATTATGATGTATTATTGCCGGCAGGTGAGACATTGAAAATTGTAAAAATGGAAGATGGCACCTATAAGATACACAATATTGAGGTCGGTGAACAGTTTGAGTCACATATGATAAATGAAAAACAGGTAGAAGAATTGGCTGTGCTTCAAGAAAAAATACAATCCGAATACAATGCAGTAATAGAGGGAAATAGCGAGATTAAGAGCATTGTAGATATATTAAATGGGGCAAAAACAGAATAAAAAAAAGTTGAATAATTTAAAATCATATAATATAATAATTTTCGAGTTATCAGGTGGCTGATAAACTCTAGAATATGCATTTAGGAGGACTAATATTATGTCATACGTAGATGAGGTAATTGACTTAGTAGTAAAACAGAATCCTGGCGAGCCAGAATTCCATCAGGCTGTAAAGGAAGTACTTGAATCTTTAAAGCCAATCATTGATAAGAATGAAGATTTATACAGAAGAGAAGCATTACTTGAAAGAATGGTTAACCCTGAAAGACAGTTAAAGTTCAGAGTTACATGGGTAGATGATAATGGACAGGTACAGGTTAATACAGGTTACAGAGTACAGTTCAATAGTGCTATCGGACCATATAAGGGTGGTATCAGACTTCATCCTTCAGTAAATGTTGGTATTATCAAATTCTTAGGTTTTGAACAGGTATTTAAGAACTCTCTTACAGGTTTACCAATTGGTGGTGGTAAAGGTGGTTCTGATTTCGATCCTAAGGGCAAGAGTGATAGAGAAGTTATGGCATTCTGCCAGAGCTTTATGAC
>CAZESO010000222.1:0-4303 GCA_964515325.1 uncultured Roseburia sp.
CCCAATGTCCGAAAAGCACTATGTAAAATGATATGACACAAATTGTCACATTGAAAGATTATAAAGCAGATTGTTAAGTATGTCAACCATTTTTTCCTAATTTTTCTTGAAAATAACCATAATATAATTTACAATATTTCATACAACTATTACATAAAAGGAATTTATACAAATGAACACTAAAAAGCTTACAACATACACATTAAACACTTTTATCGGGCTGTTATTTTTATTATTTTTTATATCTCTTGGGTTGCATGTCGCCCTTTATTGTCGCCCAATATACTACTCAGGCATTGATGAACTTTCTAAATCTACAGGATATAGTGCCGATGAAATCAAGCTTAATTATGACACCTTGATAGACTATTGTAGTCCATTTTTTAAAGGAGCATTGAAATTTCCAACTCTTCCTGCAAGTGAATCTGGAATTTCTCATTTCGCTGAAGTAAAAAATATTTTCACATTTTTTTCTGCCTTATTAGTCATATGTCCTATTCTTCTAGTGATATTAATACTAATCCAGCGCAAAAGAAAAGTCAGCTCTTATTTGCTGACTTCACCTGGTATAATGATTATCCTTCCTGTTGTTGTAATTACGGCTTGCGCCATAAATTTTAAGGCAGCCTTTAAACTATTTCATAAGATAATGTTTAGAAATAATGATTGGATTTTTGACCCTGTCACAGACCCAATTATAAACTTATTGCCACATAGCTTTTTTATGAATTGTACTCTCATACTTTTTATAAGCATATTATCAGGTTGTGCATTAATCTTAATTGCATATATAATCAAGACTCTTCATAGTCAATCCCAATAAGCGTCAGGCCCTTTGCAGGCGCTTTTGGTCCGGCTACATTCCTATCACAAGCCTCTATTATTTCTTTGACATGCTCTGGTGGATATACGGATAATCCCACCTTCATAAGCGTTCCAACTATAATACGAACCATATTGTACAAGAAACCGTTACCTGAAATAGTTATATAAATCATATCTTCTTTTTTCTCAACATCTAAGCTGTACACTGTTCTAACTGTATTTTCCACCTGTGTTCTTGTTGAACAAAAGCTTTTGAAATCATGTTCACCAACAATATATTCTTTAGCCTTGCGCATTTTTTCAATATCCAAATCCATATATACAAAATGTGAATATAATCTTTCTGTTGGAATAGGTATCTTTCTGTTTAAAATTTTATATTGGTATGTTTTTGTGCTATTGCAAAATCTCGGATGAAAATCTGATGGCACTTCCTTTGATTCAATTATTCTTATATCATCCGGCAATCTCTGATTTAATGCAAAACAAATCTTCTCAGCCGGAATTCTTGTGTCCGTGTCAAATACAGCAACATTTCCCATGGCGTGCACACCTGAATCCGTACGACTTGCTCCGATTACTGCAATTTCTTCACCTAACAGATTGCTAAGTTCTCTGTTAATAACTTCTTCGACCGTTATACCATTTATTTGAATCTGCCAGCCACAATAATTTGTACCATCATATGCAATTTTCATAAAAACTCTTTTTGACATATTTCTCTCCATTTCAAATCCAAATAATTCGATTAATTAATCTCTACATTACCCACACTATCGACAACTGCATAAATATATACAGCAAATATACACCATATGACATATAATCTGCTTTCTTGTACTTTAATGGTTTCATTTTTGTTCGTCCTTCTCCACCTCTATAACATCTTGCTTCCATAGCTGTAGCAAGGTCCAAGGCCCTCCTAATAGACGAAACCAAAAGCGGAACAATAATTGGTATCAGGCTCTTAGCTTTTTCAATAAAGCCTCCTTCATCAAAATTTGCCCCTCTGGCAGTCTGTGCCTTCATAATCTTGTCTGTTTCTTCAATAAGTATTGGAATAAATCTAAATGCTATGGATATCATCATAGCAATTTCATGAACAGGCACTTTAATGACTTTTAAGAAAGAAAATGACTTTTCCAATCCATCAGCTATGTCATTAGGTGTAGTTGTAAGTGTTATCAAAGATGAACCTATAATCATCAATACAAGCCTTACTGCTATCTCCACGCTCTTGATAATACCTTCAACTGAAATCTTTATTATTCCAAATTCCCATAACAGCCTTTCACCATTTGTAAATAGTAATGTAAATGACACGCTAAATAAGATTATTATAACGATTGTTTTTAATCCCTTGAGAACAAATCCAAAAGGTACTTTAGAAAGCTTTACAGCCCCTAAAATGCACATCGTAGCCAGTACATATCCCCATATGCTGTTTGACATAAATAATGTCACAAGAAACACAAGTGTCCCAAATAACTTAACTCGTGGGTCAAGTCTGTGTACAATTGAATCTGTTTTATAATATTGTCCAATAGTAATATCTCGTAACATTATCTTCTTTCCTTACTTCAAAAATTTTTCAAGTTCATTAACAGCCTCATCAACTGTTATGATATCACATCTTACATTAATACCTTTATCCTTTATGGCATTCATAAGGTATGTGACCTGTGGTGCTGCTAAACCAATACTCTCCATATATTTATACTCTTTAAATATATTTGCAGGAGTATCAGCAAACTCAACCTTTCCATCATTCATCACGACTATTCTGTCAGCAAGATTTGCCATATCTTCCATACTGTGAGATACAACAATAATTGTCATATTCTCCTCATCTCTAAATCTTCTTATATTGTCCAAAAGTTCGTCTCTTCCTTTTGGATCAAGACCAGCCGTAGGCTCGTCAAGAATAAGTATTTCCGGCTCCATGGCTATAACACCTGCTATTGCAACTCTTCTTTTTTCGCCACCTGATAATTCAAGTGGTGACTTCTCATAATATTCCTCTGAAAGTCCAACTATTTTTATCGCTTCCTTAGCTCTTTCTAAAGCTTCACCCTTACTTAGCCCCATATTCTTTGGACCAAAGCACACATCTTCTAAAACAGTACTTTCAAATAATTGATACTCCGGATATTGGAATACTAAACCTACTTTTTTCCTCAACTCAGACATTTTAAAGTTTTTATCATAAATGTTCTGTCCATTATATTTTATTATGCCTTTGTCAGCCCTTATAAGTCCATTTAAATGCTGTATAAGAGTTGACTTGCCAGACCCTGTATGTCCAATTATTCCAAGTATCTCACCTTTATAAATATCAAGTGATACGTCTTTAATCGCAGTAGTTTTATATTTAGAAGCATCATTGTAAACATATGATATTTCTTGGATTTCCACAATTGTTTCTTTAAAAATTACCTTTTTTTCAACCTTTTCCACGGAGTTATCCACCATTTGTGTGTTTTTTACGGACTTTTCCACGAAGTTATCCACAAATTCCCCAATAGATATGGCATTTTCCGTTGAAAATTTTACTTTTTTGTTTAATTTATGTGAAATTTCTGTTACTTGAGGCACATCAAGACCTATTTTCTTAATGTTATCCACATTTGAAAATAATTCTCTTGGTGTTCCTTCGAAATATTTCTTTCCATCATTTAGAACTACACATTTATCAGCTTCTATAACCTCATCCATATGATGTGTAATTAGTATTATAGTAACCTTTTCTTCTTTGTTAAGTTTTTTTATCGTTGCCATTACTTCAGCTCTACCAACAGGATCCAACATCGCTGTCGGCTCATCAAGAACTATGCATTTTGGTTTCATAGCAAGCGTTCCTGCAATTGCAACCCTCTGCTTTTGTCCACCGGATAATTTGGATGGAGATTTATGACGATATTCCGTCATATTTACAAGCTTTAAGGCTTCATCCACTCGCTGCCAAATCTCTTCTGTAGACACTCCAATATTCTCTGGTCCAAATCCTACATCCTCTTCCACTATTGTTCCAATTATCTGATTATCAGGATTCTGAAATACCATTCCTGCATATTGTCTTATATCAAAAATCTTATCTTCGTCTTTTGTATTTATTTCATTAACATACACATCACCGCTTGTAGGTAACAAAAGCCCATTCATATGTTTTGCAAGGGTAGATTTACCAGAGCCATTATGACCCACTACGGCCACAAATTCACCCTCATGAATCTCTAAATCGATTCCATTTATGGCATATTCTTTTTCATATAAATTACCATCATCATCATATTCACAAATTGTATGATGAAGGTCTTCAATTCTAATAACGCTCATGTATGTCACCTTTCACAAAAATATAAGCCGGCTGTATTTACACACAACCGGCTATTATTATACATTATTTCTTAAACTAACTCAAGAAGTACTTCCATAGCAGCGTCACCTTTTCTCAAACCGATTTTAACGATTCTTGTGT
>CAZESO010000223.1:0-4293 GCA_964515325.1 uncultured Roseburia sp.
TTGCAGTTGTTAAGGAAGACCCAAGATTAACTTTGAAGTGGAGAGGTAAGACAATTGTTGATTTATCAAGAAAATTCCTTGATACAAATGGTGCACATCAGGAAACAGATGTTGAAGTTGAAATGCCTGTTAAGGAAGATAACTACTTCACAGTTAAGGAAGTTTCAGATGTTAAGGCTAAATGGTTGGAAACACTTGCAGACTTAAATGTTTGTTCACAGAAGGGTCTTGTGGAAATGTTTGATGGTTCTATCGGTGCAGGTTCGGTATTTATGCCACACGGTGGACAGTACCAGAAGACAGAAACACAGGCAATGGTTGCGAAATTACCGGTACTTAAAGGTAAATGCGATACAGTGACAATGATGAGTTATGGTTTTGATCCATATTTATCAACATGGAGCCCATACCACGGCGCAATTTACGCAGTAGTTGAATCTGTTGCAAAGATTGTTGCTAATGGTGGTGATTATTCAAAGATTAGATTTACATTCCAGGAATACTTCAGAAGAATGACAGAAGATAAGAAGCGTTGGAGTCAGCCATTTGCAGCACTCCTTGGTGCATATGATGCACAGCTTGGCTTCGGACTTCCATCAATCGGTGGTAAGGACAGTATGTCCGGTACCTTTAATGATATTGATGTACCACCTACATTGGTTTCTTTTGCAGTTGATATTGCTAAGGAAGGTGATATTATTTCACCTGAATTTAAAAAGGCTGGAAATAAGATTGTTAAATTCTTTATTGAGAAAGATGAATATGGTAAGCCTGTATATGCTCAGGTAATGAAGATGTATGAAGCAATTCATAATCTTATTCAGAAGAAAGCTATCGTAGCTGCTTATGCTCTTGATTCAAAGGGTGTTGCAGCAGCAGTTTCAAAGATGGCATTCGGTAATATGCTTGGTGTAAATATTTCAGCTGATGTTGCTAAGGAAGAACTCTTTGCAGTAGAATTTGGTAACATCGTAGCAGAAGTACCGATGGAAATGCTTGATGCTGTGGAAGCTGCTATGGCTGAAACAAACAATAAAGCAAACTTTGAAATTATTGGTACAGTTACAAATTCAAGCGATATCGTATATGATGGCATGACAATTTCACTTTCTGATGCTGTTAAGACATGGGAAAAGACATTAGAAAAAGTATTCCCAACAAGAGGTTCAAAGGATACTACAAAGCTTGATACACCAATATACACAGCTGGTAATGTATATGTTTGCAAAAACAAGATTGCAAAGCCTACAGTATTTATCCCTGTATTCCCAGGTACTAACTGTGAATACGACAGTACAAAGGCATTTGAGAGAGCTGGTGCTAATGTAATTACAAAGGTATTCAAGAACTTAAATGCTGAAGATATCAGAGAATCTGTAAATGTATTTGAAGAAAATATTGCTAAGGCACAGATTATTATGTTCCCGGGCGGATTTTCAGCAGGTGATGAACCAGACGGTTCTGCTAAGTTCTTTGCAACAGCATTTAGAAATGAAAAGCTTAAAGAAGCTGTTCATAAATTATTAAATGAAAGAGATGGTCTTGCACTTGGTATTTGTAATGGTTTCCAGGCGCTTATCAAGCTTGGTCTTGTACCGAATGGTGAAATCACAGGACAGGATGCAAATTCACCAACACTTACATTTAATACAATTAACAGACATATATCTAAGATGGTATATACTAAAGTTGTTACAAATAAGTCACCATGGCTTACTGGTGCAGAGGTTGGTAAGACATATGTTAACCCTGCTTCTCATGGTGAAGGTAGATTTGTTGCTAACAAGGAATGGATTGACAAATTATTCGCAAATGGTCAGGTTGCTACACAGTATGTTGATCTTGACGGTAATCCAACTATGGATGAAGAATGGAATGTTAACGGTTCTTATGCAGCTATCGAAGGTATCTTGAGTCCTGACGGAAGATGCTTTGGTAAGATGGCACACTCTGAAAGAAGAGCAGATGCTGTTGCTATGAATATCTACGGCGAACAGGATATGAAGATATTTGAATCAGGTGTAAATTATTTTAAATAGGAAGAACTATTTTCTAAACAAAAAATAAAGGAAATCTAAACAGATTTCCTTTATTTTTTTATTTTTAGTTTTTATTTTTTTAAAAAATTTAAAAAAATCTTATGTTTATTGTTGACAATGCACATAAAATGGGGTAAAATAATCTCAGGTTTATGAGAAAAACACATAAATTATCAATTTCAATAATGATATTAGGAGGATTTAAAAATGAAGAAAAGAATTTTAGCATTAGCGGCAGCCGCTATTATGGTTGTATCTTCAACAGTTATGACATTTGCAGATACAACAACAGGCCTTATTGGTCAGTATAATTTTGATGGTAGTTTAAAGAATGAAGTTACAGGAACAGACGCAACAGTAACAGCATCAAAAGTTAATGTAGAATTAACTGGTGCAGAAGAAGCAATCTTTGCTAATGGTGTTAGTTCACAGGCTATTTACCTTAATGGTTTTACATCAGGATATGGTCTTGAATTTACAGATGCAGTTCCAACATCAAATACATATACATTATCATATGATGTTTATTACGCAACATACAGTCAATATTCACCAGTATTATTCCTTGCAGATAACTGGGATGCAACAGCATTATGGGCGAGCTTTGGTAATGGATGGCAGGCAGATCTTTCTTATGCAGCTGGTATTTGGGTTAATGACGTTCCAAATGCAAATCCAGGTACATGGATGGATATTTGGCAGTCAGGTGGTACACCAGAACTTGTAGATGCTGATAAGAATTGGGTAAGCTGGACAAATATCACATACGTTATTGATAATGGTGCTGTGGCAGTATATGTAAATGGTTCTCCGATTGAACTTGCTCCAGCGGCAGATGGTGCAGCAAAGGCAGCAACAGATTCACTTGTTAACGTTGTAACAGAAAACTCAAGATTGTTCCTTGGTGTTAATGCTTGGGATACACCACTTACAGGTGCTGTAGATAACCTTTATATCTATGACAGAGCTCTCACAGCTGACGATGTAGCTGAATTAGTTAATTCAAGAGATTATGATGCAGCAACAGTTCCAGAAATTGAACAGCCTGAAACAACATCTAATAAACCACAGGTAGCTGATCCAAATAATGCAGATTATTTGATGCCGGCTGAAACAACAGCAGCAAATAATAATGACAAAGGTATTAGCCCAACAATCATTATTGTTGCAGCAGTAATCATAGTAGTAGTTGTAGTAGTAGTTGTAGTTGCAGTAGTTGCTTCTAAGAAGAAAACAAACAACGACGATGATGATGAAGAATAAAATAAATTACTAGAATAAATTATTGAAAGTTGATAATTGAGGTACACTCACAAGGGTGTACCTCTTTTTTTAGCTTTTTGTCAAGAGTTGGGTAAAAGTTTTTTAATATAAATAATAGGAAAAAATACATTTTTGATGTTTTTGTTATTTGTGCAACATAACAATGTGATGATGTTGTTAAAAATGCATAAAAATTGAACTTGTTTTCCTTGACATATATGTGAGATGTGTATATAATATTAAATAGTCTTAATCTGCCTGATTGTGCGCTATTGATAAAAAAACGAAAAAAATGCACAAAAGGTAGGTAGAAAATATATACAGAGGGAGGCAAACAGATATGAGACGTAGTAGCCTGAAACGCTTTATTGCTCTTGTTATGATGATTTCTATGCTCGCTTGTGAGTTTGTAGCTTTTGCTGCATCAGCAGATGAGACGGAAGAAACAACAGATAATACAGCTGTTGAAGAATCAACAGAAGATGCTGATGAAGCAGATGAGACAACAGGCGACACTGAAGAAAACAGTGTTACAGATGAGTACATCAACGAAATGATCGAAAAAAACTACACTAAAGTAAGTGCTAATTACACTTATCCAATGTATACAGGTAGTAAGATTACATATGACATTAGTGACATTTATGTTGATGGCGCAACCTTGACAGAGGAAATTGATGGTTACACCGGAGAAGGAGCTGACGAAGTAGTTCAGCTTGAGTATGGTGATACTGTCACAGTAAAATTGGATGTAGAAAAGAAAGGTATATATGAAGTCGGTTTCGATTACATAGCTTATGACAAAGAGTCAATCCTTGTTCCGGAAGCAGAAATCACATTAAATGGTGAAGTTCCTTTCTATGAATGTTACAGACAGCTTTACGAAAGTTTATGGGAAGATCCGGAAGAAAAGACATACGACAGATATGAGAATGAAGTTGTTGCTGTTCCGGACAAAGTTATGGAATGGAGTTACAAGCCGATTTCAGAT
>CAZESO010000224.1:0-4289 GCA_964515325.1 uncultured Roseburia sp.
GATTAAAAGATATATTTGGACTAACCTCTGAAACGCCCTATTTATAAAGCTTTCTTAAGCTTGTCACTATTATATCTCAATCCCCTGATTCCCAACGACTTACAGCCTGTGCTGTCACTCCAAGCTGATATGCCAGTTCATCCTGTGTAAATCCTATCTTTTTACGTGCTGTCTTTATATTATTACCAATTGAAATGTTCATAACTATATCCTTTCCGAAATACTAATTTCTACAAATTCGGTACCGTGATTACATTATAACATTTATATTGGATATTACCATCAATTTGGATTTGAGCAAAAATCAAGTTTGCATTGTTATAGGCAAGCCTGTATCCAACTCATAACTTCCTTTGCCACATCTTCCACACTCTTACCTTCTGTATCAATAACCTCAAAGATTGTATCTCCATGTGAATTATGGGTTCTAAAATAGTTATTATAATCTACAGAACCCTGAATCCAATTCTGGTCTGTTATCCCTCTGCCTTTTTCCATTCTATGACGAACATCATCCTCTGAAGCACAAAGGGCTAACACATAAATATTCTCAAAGAAACGAATATTGTATGTATGGTTTATTTTTTCAAGATTTCCTGCCATAGTCCAAAGTACCGGCTTGCCACTTTGCGTAATATTCTTTGAGAGACTCCACATTTGTTCAAGCTGGTCATACCCATCCTGTTCTGTCTCATGCTCCATCAAATTATAGAAAATATCCGCATCAAGCGTCACTACATCTGTACATTGTCTCTGTAACAGCTGTGCTGTAGTTGTCTTACCAATTCCACTGCACCCAGTTAAAACAAACATAGGTAACTTTTTAAATTCCCATGTATCTCCACATTTAGGGCATTTTATTACATTTCCATTAACTTCCTTATCCCAATCATAATTTCCGCATTTATTACATATTCCTATCATATTTCCTCCATTCCGAAGCACAGTATCATCCTATAATTTCTAACAATTTCTTATAGTTTTCTTCACCTGTTGTCCACAGCGCAATAACAATATTTTTCACATTCAACTGCCTGTACATCTCCAGTCGATGTCGACCATCATTTACTTGAAATTTTCCATAAACATATTCGACAATCAATGGTGGCACATCCCAATCTTCATATACTTCTTTCATATTGTCTACTATGTAGAAAAAGTAATCAACTGAATCCTTATCATGCAAATATTCTGGCACACCTGCTTTTACATCTGCTAATAACTCTATATCAATTTCTTTTAAACCCAAATAATAGCGCTTTTCCAATAGCAAACCATCAGCCAATTTAAGATTTTTTCCATCATTTCTTAAAAACAGCTGCATCCATTCATCAATTTTCCCTATATCAGCATACTCTTTTGCATTTGTTAATGTTCCATATATCATAAATATCTCCTTTGCCTCATCACTTCGTACATCATAATTGAAGCAGCGCAGCTTACATTAAATGACGAAGCACTAGAGTCTTTACCCATTGGTATAGTACACAGTTCGTCACATTGTTCCTTATAATTTTGACTTAATCCTTTTGTCTCATTTCCTATCAACAACATCAATGGCGACGATAAATCAACATCATACATAGCTTTTGAACTGTGAGCTGTAGAGCCAATCAAACGAAAACTCTTATGAACTACTTTTATTTTTTCTATCATTTTACATAAAGAATCATTATCAGCAAATCTTACAACCGGCAAAGAAAAAAATGAACCCATCGATGATACTATTACATCAGGGTCATATAAATCGACAGCATGACCTGTCATAACAAGAAAATCCACTCCCAATGCATCACAAGATCGTATCAAAGTCCCTAGTTTTCCCTTGTTTGATGGGCGATCAAATAATATGATAAATGGATTATTTGAAAGCTCAATCTGTGGCAATGTAATATTTTTCATCTCAATAATTGCCATAAGCTCTGAGGTATCTTCTTTTCCACTCAATTCCTTCATAAGTTCTACGGAAAACTGATAATTTATCTCTGTTTTTACTGAACCCAAAATCTCTTGCGCCCAATCAGACAATTTTTTATCAGAAAATATAAATGATTTTATATTCCATCCATTTCGAATAGCTTCATTTATATTGCGAACTCCTTCTACTATAAATTCTTTATATTGATTTCTCTTCTTGCGATTCGTCTTTAAAACCAAAACGTGCTGAAAGATATTGTTTTTCACATAAACCTTTTTCGTCATCGTAATACACTCCTAACCTAATCCATACAAGTGTATCACAAATACCACCACACAAATATACCGAGTTTATTTTAAAACAAACTCGGTATATGGTGAATACTTATTTATAAAATCATTATAATCCCATTCCTTTGTACACCATACAATTACTGGATAATAGGTTACATTTTCTCTTACCAACGCTTCAAATAATGGACTATTACAATTAATCTCAAATATTTTGTCTGCATATCCCACAATAATCGGTGGAAGAATTTGATTATTCCTTATCTTTTCTCTCCAGTCAGATACTCTCATTTCAAAAATCTCTCCATCAACCTTCCATTTCATACCATCCTCTGGTCCAGAGCTTCTACTAAGCAAATTAAGTGGCATTGCTATTGGTCCAAGATAATAGCGCTCTTCTAATAGCAAGCCATCAGAAAATTCTTTATTCTTTCTTACAAAAATAAGATATGTATGTATCCATTCCTCCAAAAGATCGTAATCATTATATTCCTTGGCTGAATTAATATCTGGCGAAAATACTAGTTCACTCATATTCTTTTTCGAATATACTATCTTCTTAACTGTATCCTGTGACAAACAGTATTCTTTCGCTAATTGTTCAACACTTATTCCAAATGTAAACTTATTTATAATCATACGATTTCTCTTTTTATAGTATTGCTTTTGTCCTGATTCCTCTCCCCAGGTTTTCTCCTCAGTCTCATCCTTTGGTACATAAAGAAGTGTTCCACCAGCATACTTTTGAATTTCTTTCAGTAATTCTTCTGGAAGCACATCACTTGCATTTAAATATTTCACGAAATCACCTTCCTTATTTTCAATTATTCTGCTACTATGTAATTCTACCAATAACATTCTTAATCACTTCAAGATTTCTCTCCAAGTCACCCATCACTTCCATACGATGTCCAACACCTGACTCAATATAATATGGCAAGCCTTCCCTTTCACAGGCTTCAACCAAAACATTCGATTCAAGCCAATTGTCCTTATCTCCAGCCGCAACCAAAATAATATCATTATCCTTCTTCATATAAGGCAATGTATCCTTTAATGGTGTAAACAAAATCAATGACGCTGGTATATTATACTTTTCCTTCAATGCACAAGCAACTACCGTACCCATACTTTTAGCCACGAATATGATATGCTCATATTCTGAAAAGTTAATTTGCTGTATTACTTTTTCAGCATTTTCATACATTTCTTCAAACCACACCTTTTCAGCTACAGGATTATTTATAAATAAACTTTCATATCCCATATCCTCATAATGCTTGGAACCAAAATATAATAATGGTATTTCATTACCTCTTATTAAATATACTTATGTGTACAATGAACTTCTTTTGAAAAATCCAATTTTGTAAGTGATACTTTAATAGTTATATCATCCATCAGTTTCCCCCTCAAATTGTGACATCAACACATCAACATCATATTTTCCATCTATTAAAACATATTCACAACCATATTTCTTACACATTTCGAAATAATATTTGTTATATTCAATCAATTCCTCTTTTATTAAGCCCTCATCATCACCTCTATCTTCAATGACACATGCATATTTTCTAATATCATCAAAATGTTTCTCTATATATTCTTCAGACATTATAAGATACACACATTTTATATCTTCCAAGTAATCTTCATGAAAGCTTTCTTTCCAATTATGGGGAATATAGCATCCTTCTATAATAACATTCTGATCATTCTCCACAATTGTTTTAATCATTTCTCGAATAACAGGCCACAAAACCTTTGTCAGCTCGATATCATTATTTTGCTGCTCTATCATTCCAGTTCGTATCAATCCCATCTTAATGTGGTCTATTGAAACATAAGGATATTTCTTTTTCTCCATTAATCTTTGCGCCAAATTAGTTTTACCTGTATGTGTACTTCCACCTATTAAAATAACCATTTCTGCCTCCAAATAAAAAATAATACCTCAACCTTAAGCCATAGTCTTATTCTATCACAACAACATATGCTTGCCTATAATTTTATCAACTTATTGTTTTCCTCTACAAACTCAAAAATCCTCACAGCATCCTTGGCACATTTCACATCTT
>CAZESO010000225.1:0-4268 GCA_964515325.1 uncultured Roseburia sp.
ACTTGTTTCAGAAAGGTGTTCCAACGCTTCCATAATACTGTTGGAAGATGCCTTTGTGCCCTCGCTAAGTCCTCTGATTTCATCAGCAACAACTGCAAAGCCCTTTCCTGCCTCACCTGCTCTGGCCGCTTCTATTGATGCATTAAGTGCAAGAAGATTTGTCTTGCTTGTAATCTGTTCAATAGTACCCGTTTCATTTTTAACAGTCTCAAACTGCAAACTAAATTCCTTAAGAATTTTCTCTACTTCTGCCGAAAGCTGTGCCATCTCATTAGTAGACTCTACCACTACATCCAACTGTTTCGAACTGTTCTGCGCATTATTTACAGACTGCTCCATCAAAACTACCATTTCCTGAATAAGATTAGCAACATTTCCAACCTGTTTATTAATCTTATCTGTCATTTCCACAGAGGAATCGGTTCTCTCCAAAAGAACATTATTATTCTCTGTCAAATCTTCCATATTGGCAACTACATTTTCAGCGCTTTCTTTATTTTCCTCTGAAAGCTCACATACAACATTTACACCATCTACAACAGAATTACTTGCCACCTTAACCTTTTCAATTGTCTTAACAACTCTATCAAGATTTCCCTGTACAGAAGCTAACAATGCTCCATCCGATTCCGTAGTATGACTAATAGAAAGCACATAAGATAAATATATAAGTACAACAAGGGCAAATACAATTTCATACTCGGTCACATCCTGCGATGTAAGTCCCGTAGTAACCAGGTCTTTAACCAGCCTTACAACAATCAATGCAATATTCAAAATCCAGACTCGTATCATCAAAAACTTATCTTTGTAAAGCATAAGTATTGTTGTCACCGGATATACATACATACATGTCAACTGCGAATCACCTGTAAGTGTCACAAAAGCATAAAACACACCATAGCCTATAGCTACTGTCTCTTTACAATATGTAGTGTCCACACCTTTTATTTTTATAAAGATAAAAGACACAATAACAGGTGCCCAACATATAATCAAAAACGCCGTCGTATATGGCAATGTTCTCTTGCCATTCACACATTCAATCATATATGCCACCGTTAAAATAACCGAAATTAAAAGCCATATAGTCAATACTTTTATATTGGCTTTTTTCCTAAAATAACTTTCGTTGTACTCCATAAAAAATTACCTCCACAATATTATATTATAAAAAAGGGGCTGTAATAAGACAGCCCCAACATTTTTAACAATCCGGTTCAATCAATCCGTATGTGTTACCTTTTCTCTTATAAACTACATTAATCTCATCCGTGTCACAGTTTCTAAATACATAGAATGAATGTCCTAATAGTTCCATCTGTAAGCATGCTTCTTCTGGATCCATTGGCTTAACAGCAAATCTTTTAGACTTTTCAATCTTAATGCTATCATCTTCATCATATTCCTTATCAAAGAAATCCTGTGCAAATGATTCTCTAGAATGATTCTTCTCAACTATCTTATTCTTATATTTCTTTAACTGTCTTTCGATTACTTCCTGTACTAAATCGATTGATACATACATATCGCTGCTCACTTCTTCAGCTCTGATGATGCTACCCTTAACAGGTATTGTAACTTCAATCTTCTGTCTCTCCTTTTCAACACTTAAAGTTACTGTAATCTCAGTATCATTCACAAAATACTTATCAAGCTTACCTAACTTATCTTGAATAGCTGATTTTAAACCTTCTGTAACTTCAATATTCTTTCCTGTAATAATGTAACGCATGATGTCCACTCCTTTTTAGTTATATTTCAGTTATTCAGCATAATCCTGAAGACACTATGTGTCTTCTTATTCACGACTCTCTACTGATGTAAATATTATACCACTTATATAATTTTTTATCAAGAATTATATAAGTGGTATTTTTATTTTTTATATTTTGTTATTCATAAAAGTTTCTTTCTACATAATCACGAATTTCCATATTGTCCTCAAACATACGACATCCAAGTATATATTCACCATCATTGTCAGTGATTCTGATAACCGTTCCCTCTAACTTAGATTTTGTAACATGTTCAAACCCATCAACATCAAGAACTACATTCAGTCCTTTCTTATCACTAATTCCTGCTTCACTTGTCTTAAACGCGAATCCACCGGCACTAATGTTTACAAGATGTCCATTATAATCAATTTCACCTTCCCCTGTTCTTATAGTAATAACACATTTATTACGCATAGGCATTCTGCTATATTTTCTACGATTGATAACTTTTGGATTACCCTCAACAAATATCTGGGTTTTTCCATTTTTGTTCATCACCAGCTTCACATTTTCCCAGCCGTATAAGTTATTATCTACCACTACTTCAAGGTCATACTTTGCATTATTTGAAACATTTAACGCTTCAACACAGCCTGTAATAACACTGCCTTCTTTTATCTTTTCTGCATATGTTTTGTAATCTCTTACTCTATTCCCTTCCGTTTCTGTAATAATCAATTTCATTCCTATTTTAACATCTTCAAGACTCATGAATCCACCTTCACCAAGCTCTTCAATGAGTTTTCCAACAACATTTTCTATATTGATTACATTTTCAGATGTCTCTTGGTATTTGTTTCTCATTACTTTAGTATTTTCGCTGGCATCAACAATACTGCTTGTCATATCTTCCATGATATCTGTAACCATCTGCATATTACCAACCATGTTTTTATTAGACTCTTCCACTTCGCTCATAGCTTCGTCAACAACCTGAATATTATTACCAAGCTTGATTGTTTCACTAGCAATACTCTGTACACTTTCGTTAACACTACTAATCTTCTCTAATGTAACACCGATTATCTCCAATGTCTTGGTTATGGCACTTGTCATCTTATCAGATGTTTCTTCTAAATTTGCCAAAGCGCTCATAATACTTGTAGACGAAACTTGTGTTCCACTACTAAGATTTCTAATCTGATCTGCAACAACTGCAAATCCTTTTCCAGCCTCGCCTGCTCTGGCTGCTTCAATGGAAGCATTTAACGCAAGAAGATTTGTCTGACTTGTAATCTTCTCAATAGTACCCGTTTCCTCTTTAACCATTTCAAATTCCTTTTTGAAGTCATTTAAAATAGTTTCAACTTCTGCTGACAATACAGCCATTTCATTTGTTGATTTAACAACATCTTCCAACTGTTCAGTACTATCCTTGGCACAAGCAACGGACTGCTCCATGCCCTTAACCATTTCTTCAATAAGTCCTGCAACATTTTCAGCCTGCATGCTAATCTTTCTTGTCATATCAAGAGACGATTCTGTCTGCTCATGCAAAACAGCGTTATTTGAAGATAAGCTATCCATACTTTTTACTACATCATTTGCACTCTGTCTGTTCTCGTCAGCAAGCTCTCTGACAACTGTGACACCATCAACGATTGATGTACTGGCTGTCTTAACAGTTTCAATTGTTTCAACAACTTTAGCAAGATTACTCTTAACCGTATCAAGCATCCATCCATCTGATTTAAGCATATGATTTGTTGACATAATATATGCCACTGAACTAAAAATTACACATGCTATCTGTATTAAAACATTTGCCATTACGTCTCCTGTAGCTTCACCTGTAACCACACTTTTCAATACAGAAGCCACAATTATAATTGTATATGCAACACCACCAACATTCATCAATTTCTTGTCCTTATATAACATTAACGCACTAGAAAACGGAAATATATACGCAAATGTTAACGGATTAATTGTAGTAAACATTACAAATGCATAAAAAATAGAATATCCAGCAATTGATATATATTTATACGAGCTTGATGTTATACCCTTAATCTTTAAATTAATCACTCCAATAAAGAAGGGTATCCAACACGCTGCCATAAACACTATATAATACGGCACATCTCTTACACCTTTTTTAACCTGAATGGCATAGGATACTGAAAGAGCAAGCCCTAACATCATCCACATAATCATTACCTTTTTATTGGCATTCTTTTTAAAATACTCTTCATTATATTCCATATTTACTTCTCCTTTTCACGATTCCCAAAACTATTTTCTATTATAACTCATAACCTGAATTTTTTCACTACAATTATTTAATTATTTTTGATATAATCCAAATGAATAAATTTGAAAGAAGGAAAATCATGAAAAAGACTGTATTAATCACTGGTGCATCTCGTGGAATTGGAGCCTCAACAGCTATTGAATTTGCAAAAAATGGATATAATCTTGTTCTTATTTGCAAAAGTAACATAGATAAACTTAATGAAATTTCTGATAAGGTTATAGACTTTGGTG
>CAZESO010000226.1:0-4237 GCA_964515325.1 uncultured Roseburia sp.
AACAAATCCTGCACCAATTCCCTGAATCTTATGAGCACCCGGTGTACCTGTTGATAATACAGGACTGCCTGCCGGTTCTACCGCAACTACCTTTACATTAGGGTTCTGTGACTTTAAGTATTCACCAACACCAGTAATAGTTCCACCTGTACCTACACCTGCAACAAAAATATCAACCTTACCCTCTGTCTGTTCCCAGATTTCCGGGCCTGTTGTTGCCTTATGTACTGCCGGATTAGCAGGATTTACGAACTGACCTAAGATAACAGCACCAGAAATTTCTTCCTTTAACTCTTCTGCTCTAGCAATGGCACCTTTCATGCCCTTTGCACCTTCTGTCAATACAAGTTCTGCACCATATGCCTTTAATAAGTTTCTTCTCTCCACACTCATTGTATCTGGAAGAGTAAGAATTGCTTTATATCCCTTTGCAGCGGCAACTGCTGCCAAACCAATACCTGTATTTCCTGATGTAGGCTCAATAATTGTTGCACCCGGTTTTAAAATTCCCTGCTTCTCAGCATCTTCAATCATTGCCAACGCAATTCTGTCCTTTACTGATCCTGCCGGATTTAAATATTCAAGTTTTGCTATAATTGTTGCATCTGTAACACCAACCTTCTTTGAATACTGATTAAGTTTTAATAATGGTGTTCCACCGATTAATTCTAATGAACTTTCTTTAATTTTACTCATGATAATATCCTCCTTAAATATGTTTTATATTATTCCTATCTGTTTACTATAGTATATACCAATTTTTACCTTTTGTATAATACACAAATTCATTTATTAGTTATAGTCATTTTCTATAGCAAAAATTTATTATATAGAATTGACTGCCTTCTCTAGTTTTATCAATGCTTCCTCTAAAGTCTGTCTTGGGCACGCTACATTGATTCTCTGGAAACCTTTACCGGATGTGCCAAATATTCTCCCACTATCCAGCCATAGCTTTGCTTTATTGATAATTAAGTCTTCTAATTCCGACTCCGATAGATTCAAATTTCTAAAGTCCAGCCATAATAAATATGTTCCTTCGTTTTTGACAAGCTTTATACATGGCAATCTCTCTTCTATAAACTGCTTTGTATAAGCTATATTTTCCCTTACATACTCATGCATTGCCTTATACCACTCATCACCATATTCATATGCTGCCTTTGTGGCAACCAAACCCATAACATTTAATTGGCTATATCCTGCAGCATCAATCTGCTTTCTAAACTTATTTTTTATTTCCTTATTAGGAATAAAAATATTTGAAACCTGCAAGCCTGCAATATTGAAGGTCTTGCTTGGTGATGTTGCTACTATGGCTATTTCCTTATATTCATCCTTCAGATTCACAAAAACATTATGTTTTCCATTAAATACAAAATCTGCATGAATTTCATCACTTACAATAATAACATTATGCTTGTAACAAATATCTCCTAAGCGGATTAATTCTTCCTTACTCCACACTCTTCCAACCGGATTGTGGGGATTACATAAGAAGAACAATTTAATTTTTTCATTAACTATTTTTTCTTCAAAATCCTCAAAATCAATTACATATTTTCCATCTTCATTTTGGACAAGATTGTTGCTAACAAGCTTTCTGCCATTATCAGCGATTACCTCGCTAAACGGATAATATACCGGCTGCTGAATCAACACTCCGTCACCTTCATCTGTAAATGCCTTAACTGCCATTGCAAGTGCAAATACTATTCCAGGAGTCTTTATTAGCCACTCACTCTCAACCTGCCAATCATAATGACGGCTCATCCATCCTTTTAGAACCTGAAAATATTCATCCTGAACTTCGCTGTATCCGAAAATGCCATGCTCTACCTGTTTTATGAGAGCTTCCTGAATATAGGATGACACTTTAAAATCCATATCTGCAACCCAAAGTGGCTGTACATCCTCTGGCATATTTCGTCTTTTTGCAAAATCATATTTCAGGCTACATGTATTTTTTCTATCTATAACTGTATCAAAATCAAGATTCTTGTCTGCCATATTACTCCTTTCTTGCTTCATTAAATATTCTTTCAAATTCAGCAATCAAATCTTTGCCGGCTTCAATTCCAACTGATAAGCGTAACACTCTGTCATTAATGCCATTTTTCTCCAACAAATCCTTTGGAACATCTGCATGTGTCTGTGTAATAGGGTAAGTGATAAGTGTTTCCACACCGCCAAGACTTTCTGCAAACTGTATCAAACGGGCATTTTTCAAAATACTCTGTGCAAATTCTTTGCTGCTAACCTCAAATGTTACCATTGCTCCAAAGCCTCTGCTTTGCTTTTTCATAACCTCATATCCCGGATGAGATTCTAATCCCGGATAAACTACTTTTTTCACTTCATCCTGTTCTTCAAGCCAGTGAACAATTTCAAATGCGTTTTCCTGCGCCTTCTCCATTCGGATACCTAATGTTTTAATGCCTCGTAAGATTAACCAACTGTCAAATGGTGCAAGTCCTGCCCCTGTTGTTTTAATAATAAATCTCAACTTCTCTGAAACGCCCTCATCGGATGTAACAAGAAATCCTGCAAGTGTGTCATTGTGTCCACCAAGATATTTAGTGCCGCTATGTACCACGATATCAGCTCCCAAATCCAACGGATTCTGAAAATATGGCGATAAGAATGTGTTATCTATGATTAACAAGATTCCTTTTTCTTTTGTAATCTCACTTAGCTGTTTGATATCAATGACATTCATCATAGGGTTTGTTGGAGTTTCAATATATACAGCTTTAGTATTATCTTTTATACAGCATTTTACATTTTCTACTGTACATTCTGTTTTAGTAACTTCAATTCCGTTCTTTTCACTGATATTATCAAATAATCTAACTGTTCCTCCGTATAAATCGGAATCAACTACCAAATGATCTCCCGGATGAAACAATTCCATCAATGTGGCTACCGCAGCCATGCCGCTTGAAAATGCCAGTGCATCAATTCCATTTTCCAAAGCTGCAACCACTTTTTCTAAATGCTCTCTGGTAGGATTCTGCAATCTGCTGTAATCATACCCTGTGCTTTTTCCTACGCTTGGATGCGCAAATGTTGCTGTCTGAAATATAGGAAAGCTAATTGCTCCATAAAAGTTTTCGTTTGATTCATTTTCTAAATGAATACATTTTGTTAATAAATCTACACTCATCTATCTATCACCTCTCGTATTTTTTACTTCTAATTCTGGAATCGTGGATGCCACTTTAGTATTAGGTGGCACAGAGCTTGTAATGAATGTATTACCTGCAATAACTGAATTTTCTCCAACAACAGTTTCGCCTCCCAGCACCGTTGTATTTGCATATATCACAACATTATCCTCAATTGTTGGATGTCTCTTCTTTCCTGCAAGCTCCTGTCCCTTTCTTGTAGAAAGAGCACCAAGTGTAACACCCTGGTATATTTTTACATTATTACCAATAACTGTTGTTTCTCCTATTACAATTCCTGTTCCATGGTCAACGAAGAAAAACTCTCCTATTGTCGCTCCCGGATTAATATCTATTCCCGTCTGACTATGTGCATATTCTGTCATAATTCTTGGGATAAATGGAACCTTACTTTTGTACAAAACATTTGCATATCTATAAACTAATATTGCAAACAATCCGGGATAAGAAAAAATTATTTCCTCCTCGCTTTTAGCAGCCGGATCTCCAACAAATCCCGCTTCAACATCTTTTAACAGCATCTCCTGAAGCTTTGGAACCGTTTCAACAAACGCAATGCTTACCTCTTCTGCTCTCTTTTTTACCTCCTCATATGACTGTTCCGTATTTCCGTATAGTAATGCAATCTTAATTTGCTTATTTAGCTTCTCATATATTCCCGACAAAATACTGTCAGCAAAACTTTCTTTTGTAATATAAGCGTTTTTTCTTTTCCCAAAAAATCCAGGAAAAGTAACACTTCTTAATTCTTCAACAAGAGAAATAATAATATCTCTATCAGGAAGATTTCCTCCCATAGATATGTCAAACATCTTTTGTTTTCTATAGTTATTGCTGAGTGCTGATGCCGACTCATTTATTTTCTCAATAACATTTTCCATATTTTATCCTTTCGCCATTCAATACTTTTCCCATTTGTTTAGTATAGTATAAAAATAGCATATTCTTTTTCCATTGTATAATATCTATATCCTTTTAGTTGTTATAGTTTTTTGCTATTGCTGTTCTTTTCTAATCGAGTAGGCTGACTCCTACTCGATTAATCAAGC
>CAZESO010000227.1:0-4197 GCA_964515325.1 uncultured Roseburia sp.
CTTAAAGATGATTCCAAAGACATATATTATATTTATTGTTGTGCTGAATATAATGTAGAATCGTTGGGGCAATTTTTGGAGGAAACAGGATTTTATGATACTACTGAGCAATTAAAGGTGTGGTTATCTTCTGTTAAAGAGAATGATTATAGTATTGTGTTTTATGATAATATAGAAGATTATATTATGAAAAATATAGGAGTATTTGCACAAGATTTGTTGGTGGGCGAATATAATGATGAAAGTGCTACAGGATTAAGCATTAGTTATGTTATGAAACATGTAAAGTCGCGAGTGAATATTAATTTTTATGAAAATGGAGATGTATTTATTGAATGTACTGGATTAGGAGTGCGACCAACTTTTAATGCAGGAGATGAAGGTATAGAATTTGCAACAGACCTGATGGAATATTTAGTTGCGAATGCAAAAGGATATAAGGTTGAATATTAATAGAGTTACATCACGAAAGCCCCTCATTGAGGGGCTTTTAACTATTTACACCATCTTCCACTTGCACCACAAGGAAGAACGAGTCCTGTCTCTCTTACAGGTAATCCGATTTCATCACTTTCTGTGTGTCCGCCGAATTTATTTTCTATTTCTGTAGAAATCATATAAGTAAGTACTGCCGGTTGTAATCCGGTTGTATATGAATTGATTAAGAAGAAGATTGGGTCATCTGAAAGAATCTGTGCTGTAAGTTTAACAAAGTTGTGTATTGATTCTTCGATTTTCCAAATCTCTCCCTTTGGTCCTCTTCCGTATGAAGGAGGGTCCATTATAATACCATCGTATTTGTTGCCTCTTCTGATTTCTCTTTCGACAAATTTTACACAATCGTCAACCAACCATCTGATTGGTGCGTCGCTAAGTCCTGATGAGGCAGCATTTTCTTTTGCCCATCCAACCATACCCTTTGATGCATCTACATGTGTAACGCTTGCACCGGCAGCAGCAGCTGAAAGAGTGGCACCACCTGTGTAAGCAAAAAGATTTAAAACTTTGACAGGTCTGCCGGCGTTTTTAATCTTTTCTGCACACCAATCCCAGTTAACAGCTTGCTCTGGGAAAAGACCTGTATGCTTGAAACTAAATGGTTTCAAGTTGAATGTCAATGATTTATAGTTGATAGTCCATTGTTCAGGGAGGTTGAAGAAATCCCATTCTCCGCCACCCTTTGAGCTACGATGATAATGTCCGTTTAATTTCTTCCATTCAGGCGCTTTCTTTGGGGTGTCCCATATAACCTGTGGGTCAGGTCTAAGAAGAGTGTATTTCCCCCAACGCTCAAGCTTCTCTCCTTTTGAACAATCTATAACTTCATAATCTTTCCAATTATCAGCAATCCACATATTATATATATTCCTTTCGTGTGTACCTTGTTATCCGACACTTTAGTATATCAAAAGTTTATTCAAATGTTAAGTGTATATTTATTTGGTTTTTATGACAATTATGTTATAATATTAAACAGTATTTAAGGTGTGGTATTATATTATGCAATAAGATAGTCCTAAGTGAACGTGACTTTAGGAGAAGATATTATGGGAAAGATCAAAAAAATTTTATTACTAATATTAGGTATTATGCTTTTGTCATTATCTGCATGTGAGGATAATGGTAATGATAAAGGGAAGGTTGAGAGTGAAAGTAATAATGAGAAATCTTATAATGGTGTTTCGGGTATTACAACATTGGCTGACAACAATACATGGAAGTATACAAAGGACCATATAGATTGTGAATTGTATGGATGGGATGAAGATGTGGTATTACCAATACCTAAACCGGAAGGTTCAACGGGTATTGAATACGAAGCAAATGGCTTTTATTTATTAGGAATCAATCAAGAAGAATGGGAAGATTATGTTGAAGTGATATCAGAAATGTACACTGTAGATGTAGTATATTCTTCGTGGACGGATGAAAATGATAGTTGTTATATAAGAGCTATAGATATGAATAATAATTTTATGGCCAATCTTGTATGGAACAAAGAAGTTTGCTATTACAATATGCGAAATGCAGCTACGGCTTGGGTTTATGTTGGAAGCAGGGAAAAACACACTTCACTTACAAATGAAGAGGTTTTGAATATGGCTTTGGAAAAAATTGCAGTCGATGATGGTACAGGATTTGGGATTGTAAATATAAGTTCGGATAGTAATTTGAAGGACGGCTTTGATGTATATTATCTTTCAACATCCAATGAATACACTAAGGCAAGCGAAAATAATACATACATGTATTTGTGTGTTGTTAAAGATGAAGAAATTGTGTTTATGGAGCCGAATTGCGTTGAATTAGGAACAAATAGCTCTCTTGAATTTATGGAGAATGAAAATCAATGGAAGATGTATCTTGGTGCAACAGCTTATTTAGGTGATGACAGTTATCAAACATTAAGGACTTATAATCTGGAAAAGGAAAATTTTGTTTTAGAACAGGAGGATACTGTTTATAACATTAATGGATTTGAAAATATATGGTATATTGTGTTAGAAAAGGAAGAAAGTACAATTGGTATATATCAAGTGAATAGGAATGACAACTTTTTTTCAGATGGAAAAATTCCAGATTATAAAGAGTGGGTGTTGGGGGATAAAGTAGGAGTAATTGATGGTGATGGAATAAAAGCGCTAGAATATAGTAAGAATGATACTACAACAGAAAATGTTATAAATGAAGATGATATTTCAAACGAAGAAACTATTAGTGATATTTCGTTCAGATTTGAAGAAAATACATTGTATGTATCAGGAATAGGCACTGTGACTTATGAGGATAGATGTAAATGGGATGTATATATAAGTGATATAGAAAAAATAATTATAGAAGATGGGGTCACAATGATAGGAGCATCTGCGTTTAGGGAAATTCCTTGGTTGGAAGAAGTTATATTTGCAGATAGTGTTGAAGTGATAGGTGCAGAAGCCTTTGTATGCTGCTATGAGCTACAAAGTGTTAAATTTTCTAGAAATTTAAAAACAATAGAATTTCAAGCGTTTTGCTATTGTGATTTACTAAGCTTGGAAATACCTGATTCAGTTACTGAAATAGGTTGGGAAGCATTTGCTTATTCTGTTAATTTAGATAATTATCAAATTCCAAAAGGCATTATAATAGAAGAAGATGCTTTTTATAGAACTAAAATGTTGGATGATATGGTAGCTGAAAATCAATTGGCAATAGTTGATGGGGTGTTGTATGATGGGAAAATGGCACAAGGAGATGTTGTAATACCTGATGGTGTGGAAATGATAGCAGCAGGTGCATTTTATTGTTCAGATATAGAGAGTGTGGAAATACCAGCAAGTGTAGAATACATTGGAGATGGTGCATTTGAGAGATGTGCAAAGATGAAAAGTGTTAAATGCTTGGCGGTACCTAAAGAAATGGGAATGTCTGTTTTTAGTGATTGCATATCATTAGAAACAGTAGAACTTGCAGAAGGCATAAAGAATATTACATTTGGAATGTTTTCGGGTTGTGTGGCATTGAAAGACATAAATATTCCAAAAAGTGTTGAGGTTATAGAGACACAAGCATTTAACGGATGTAGTAGCCTTGAAGAACTTGACTTGTCTGGTTCACTGATTTCTATTAGTAATGATGTTTTCTTTGGCTGTGGAGGTTTGAAAACAATAAAATTGTCAGAAAATTTCAATGAAGTTGGAATTATGACATTTGGCATGTGTGATTCGTTAGAGGTTATATACGGAATAGAAGGCTCTTATGCAGAAAAATTGGCTTTAAAGTTGGACTGTGAATTTATTGCTGAATAGAAAATGCTATTTTAGATATGTATTATAATAGGAAGAAACTCATTTTTATATTTTTTAGTGGCGGCAAAAATAAAAATTTTGTCGCCACATTTATATAGAAGAAACTCTTTAAAAAAATTTTCAAAAAAAATTAAAAAAAGTATTGCAATATTTGTAAGTATGGTGTACACTCATAAATGCTGTGACATTGATAGCGATGAACCGTGAGGTTGCAATGGTGTTAAAACCGTTGGTTTTCCGGGGAGCGAATGTCAAAAGTCTTATAAAGTAAGACTTAGGAAACTGGCGACAAGTCACTGTACAAAGCAAATCGTCCGTTAGAATAACGGAAACAACGTGCAAAACAGCACTTATATAACCGGTGAATCAGACGGTTTTATTTAAAGTGATACTGTGATACGCACGGAAG
>CAZESO010000228.1:0-4183 GCA_964515325.1 uncultured Roseburia sp.
CCTCCTTGCCAAGGAGGGGGTCGCGGGTTCGATCCCCGTCTCGCGCTCTAACACAAAAAGAACCATCCGGAAGGATTGGTTCTTTTTTGCGTTACAGTAAATTGAGTAAGGGTATCCGAGTTTGCAAAGCAAACTCCTCAAGGCTTGCCATAGGCAAGACTTTATCCCCGTCTCGCACAGCCACAAAAGCAGTAATATGGTGCGTGTAAACATAACATACAACAGGAGAGAAATATATGAGCGGATATGTACGATTTAAAAATATTTATAAAACATATGATTCAGGTGATGTAAAGGTTGAAGCATTAAAAGATGTTTCATTTGAAATAGAAAAAGGTGAAATTTGTGTTATAGTAGGACAATCCGGTGCAGGTAAAACTACATTGCTTAATGTACTTGGAGGAATGGATACTGCGACATCAGGTGAAATATATCTTGATGGAAAGAATATAAGCAATTTAAATAGAAGACAAATGGAGAATTATAGAAGACACGATATTGGATTTGTATTTCAGTTCTACAATCTTATTCCTAATCTTACAGCTCTTGAAAATGTAGAAATTGCGTCACAGCTTTCTAAGAATCCGTTAGATTCGATGGAAATATTAAATGAAGTTGGATTAAAGGACAGAACTAACAATTTTCCGGCACAGCTTTCAGGTGGTGAACAGCAGAGAGTTTCTATTGCAAGAGCATTAGCGAAGAACCCAAAGCTATTATTATGTGATGAGCCAACGGGTGCACTTGATTATGAAACAGGTAAGGCTGTTCTCAAGCTGTTACAGGATTGCAGTAGAAAAAAAGGAATGACAGTTCTTATTATTACACATAATTCAGCGTTAACAGCTATGGCAGACAGAGTTATTAAGGTGAAGAATGGACAGATTTCGTCTGTTAAGAAGAATGAAAATATTACACCTGTAGAGAATATTGAATGGTAGAGAAGACATATGAATAGAACATTTTTAAAAACAGTATTAAGAACAATTAAAGATAGTTTGGGAAGATATTTGGCGATACTTTTTATAATTGCATTAGGTGTTGGTTTTTTCTCAGGGTTGAAGGTGTGTAAAAATGCCATGATAACCACAGAGGAAAAATATCTGGAGAATCAGAATTTATTTGATTTGAAGCTCTTATCGTATATTGGATTTACTGATGAAGACATTGAAAAAATAAATGATACAGAAGGAATTGATTATGTAGAAGGTGCTGTTTACGAGGATTTTATTTATGTAAATGAAGAGAGTGAGAGAAATATTTTTAGAGCACATTCTATAACTGATGAAGTAAATATTCTCAGTGTTAAGGAAGGCAGAATGCCGGAAGAGGACAATGAGTGTGTTGTTGATAAAAGATTTTTTGATACAGATGATATAGGTAAATTTATTGAGATATCGGATGTAAATAGCGAGGAATGTAAGGCTTCATTTAAAAATGAAAAGTATGAAATAGTAGGTATAGTAGATTCGCCTGTGTATTTGAATCAGGAAAGAGGAACAACAAATATTGGAAATGGCCAAATAGCAGGCTTTATTTATATTCCGATAGAAGGTTTTGAATATTTGGTATATGAAGAGGCTTATACATATTCTGAAAATGATTATGAAGTATATTCTGATGAATATGATGAATTTGTTGAAGAGTTAGCAGAAAAAGTAAAGGAAGAAAATGAAAATCTTGCGTATGTTTCAACAAGAAATGAAAATGTGGGCTATTTAAGCTTTGATAATGATTCGTCCATTATTGACGGTATTGCAAAGGTATTTCCTGTATTTTTCTTCCTTATAGCAGCGTTGGTCTGCTCGACAACAATGACTAGAATGATTGATGATGAAAGAACGCAGATAGGTACATTTAGAGCATTGGGATATAGTAATGGAACGATAATGAGTAAATATATGTTTTACTCAGGAACTGCTGCCGTTATAGGCTGTGTGGCAGGATATTTTGCAGGTATAAAAGTATTTCCGTACATTATATGGATGGCATATGGTACTATGTATGGATTTGCTGAAATTGAATTTTATATGGATGTTACATTACTTGTTATTTCATTGGTGGTATCATTATTATGTTCGGTGGGAACAACATATTTGGCTTGTGAAAATAAGCTGGTATGTATGCCGGCGCAGCTAATAAGACCACAGACACCGGCAGCCGGAAAAAGGGTATTGCTGGAAAGAATTGGATTTATTTGGAAACGTCTAAAATTCCTTCACAAGGTTACAATTAGAAATATTTTTAGGTTTAAAAAGAGAATGTTTATGATGGTACTTGGTATTGCAGGTTGTACAGCACTGGTCCTTGCAGGATATGGACTTGATAATTCCATATCAAATCTTGCAAATTACCAATATGAAGAAATAGATATATATGATATTCTTATTACTTTTTCAGGGGAAGTGACAGATGAGAAGATAGAGGAAGTTGTTAAGCTTTCAGAGGGCAAGATTACAGATACAGGGGTTGCCTATCACACAAGTGTTGAATATAAAGATGAAGATTTGACCCGTGGGGTTAATCTCATAAGCTGTGAGGCTTCTGACTTGGAAAAGTTCAAGGATTTCCATATGGATGGTGAAAATATTGCATATCCAAAGGATGGAGAGGTTATTTTAAGTGAAAAGATAGCCATAATAGCAGAGGTTGAAATAGGTGACAATATAACCTTTACAACTACAGACAATAAAGAAATAACTTTGAAAGTTTCAGGCATTTATGAAAATTATGTATGGCATTACGCATATATTAATGAAGTTACTTATGAAGAATTATATGAGAAGGACTATGTAGCCAATACTCTTTATGTAAATATTGAAGAAGGTACTGATCCATACGAAATTTACACTAAAATAGAAGGTATTGAAGGTATACTTAATACAACTATTGTAAGCGTTATGCGTGAGCGAGTTGAAGAAATGATGGAAATGATAGATTATGTAATTATTCTTGTAATTGTTTGTGCAGGTGCATTGGCATTTATTGTATTGTTTAATTTGAGCAATATCAATATAACTGAAAGACAGCGAGAAATTGCGACTATTAAAGTATTAGGTTTCTATAAAAATGAAACGGGTGCATATGTGTTCAGGGAAAATCTTATTTTGACATTTATGGGTATTATTGTAGGCTTGCCTTTGGGCGCGGCTTTACTGGACTTCGTTTTGGAACAGATAAAGGTGGATATGGTTGCCATTAAGCCTATGATAAACCCTGTGTGTATAGGACTTGCAGTGATTACAGTAGTAGTATTCTTTGAAATAGTTGATTTGGTTATGCGTAGAAAAATTGCGAAGATAAATATGGCAGAGTCTTTGAAATCCGTTGAATAAGATTGAAAAAAATGTCGTAAAATGGTAAAATAACACTCAATTATGTAAAAACAAAAGAGAAAAGAAAGGGAAAATATATGAGTTCAACAGCAGGTATGATACTGGCTATAGTAATATATATGATAATAGTTTTATATATTGGTTTTAAATGCAGTAAACAGAACAAAAATACAGATGATTTTTATTTAGGAGGAAGAAAGTTAGGACCTTATGTAACTGCCATGAGTGCAGAGGCATCAGATATGAGTAGTTGGTTGCTTATGGGACTTCCTGGTGTTGCTTATGCTACAGGTGTGGCTGATGCGACTTGGACAGCAATTGGTCTTGCTATCGGAACATATGTAAACTGGTTAATTGTAGCTAAGAGACTTAGAAATTACACATTTGTATGTAAGAATTCCAATACAATACCGGCATTCTTCTCAAACAGATATGATGACAAGAAGAGAATACTTTCTGTAATTTCAGCATTAGTTATTCTTATATTCTTTGTACCATATACAGCGTCAGGATTTGCAGCATGTGGTAAGCTGTTTGCAATGATTTTTGATATGGATTATTTTACAGCTATGCTTATTAGTGCATTTGTTATTGTATTCTATACAACATTGGGTGGTTTCCTTGCAGCAAGTACAACAGACTTTATGCAGAGTATTGTTATGACAGGTGCCATTATAGTTGTTATGGTATTTGGTATCACACAGGTTGGTGGTATGTCAGAGGTTGTGGAAAATGCAAAGGAAATGGCAGGTTATTTTTCAATGACAGCTATTCATGTGGATGGTGCATCATCAGAATATAGCTTACTTACAATTCTCTCAACACTTGCATGGGGACTTGGATATTTT